>DATFPO010000020.1:0-11708 GCA_035264745.1 Solirubrobacteraceae bacterium
CCCTGGGGCGATTATCCGCCCGCGCCGTGTCGCCGCGTCCAGCGTCCTGAACAGCTTGTCCAGATCCCCGGTGTTGACCAGGTCGGGGATCGTGTTGCGCGCGAACGGCGGCAGCCGGTAGCGGATCGAGTAGGGGTGGTACGCGAAGGCGTCCCCCCGGGCCGGCCGGAAGCCGGCGCAGTACCCGGTGCGGATCGGGTGCAGGGCCCGGTCGACGCAGGCGAACTCACGCAGGAACTGCAGCGGGGCCACCGAGTTAGCTCCGCCGGACGTCCCGCCGATCGGCGCCATGACACCGATCATCACCAGCGAGTTGGGATCGGCGCGCTTGATCGCGGGGTAGGCCACGTTGACCATCGCCCGGTACAGATGCGGCGAGAACGGCCGGCCGCCGATCCGCTGGGGCGTCAGGAACGTGCCCTGATTGGGCTCGTTGCCGATCGTGTAGTAGTAGACCGAGTTGCGGTAGCGCGCCGCCGCGGCCGCGGCGAACGCCCCGTAGGCGGCGACGTTGGGGCGACCGGGGAATTGCGGACCCTTCTCGTGGATGGTGAGAATCGGCTGCAGCCCCGCGTTGCGGATCAGCGAGATGCCGCGGTCGAGCCGCCCCCAGCCCTCACGGGAGATCTGGTCCCAGTAGGCCTGGATTCGCACCGAGTCGACGCCGAGTTGGTTACGCCAGGTGTTGACGATCGCCTGGGCGTCGGGCCGATCGCTGAGCGTCACGGCGCTATCCTCGATGCTGAGCTGGGCGGTGGCGTCGGCCCAGCTGGGCGCGGCGAACACCAGAGCGGCCGCCAGGGTCAGCCCCAGCGCCCGCAGTGTGCGAAGGATCATCTGATCGCCTCCTGGGCTTCGCGCGATATGAGGCCGGCGGCGAGCCCGGGCGACGGTGGCACCACCAGGCGCCACGTGCCGCGCCTGCTGCGCAGCCGGACCAGCACGAATCCCTTGTCGTTCGTTGTCACGGTCCTGAGAGTGGTGAAGTTGCGCGTCCCGGCCCCCCGGGTCTGGACCTGCACGGGAAGCCTCGCCCCGTCCGGCGCCGCGCGAACCTGGCCGAAGACTGTAACGAAGACGCCGCGGCGAGCGATGAACACCGGGAAGGCGTAGTCGCGCAGAGCGGGCTTGGGCTTTCCGTCGGAGAACTCCAGGCCGGTCTGGAATCCCGGGATCGTGGGGTCGTCGCGCAGCAGGTACTGCGCCATGCCCCGCACCGAGGGATCGCGGAAGGACATGTACAGCGCCTCGTCCAGGAACGGGGCCTGCAGCCCGAGCGGGACGCCGAGGGTCTTGTCCGGCGGGTTGGTCTGGAAGCCGAACTCGGTGTAGTAGATCGGCAGCCCGCCGCGGATGCGCCCCAGCCGGGCGGCGGCGTTGCGGATCGCCCGCAGACGCCACGGCGACGAGATGGTGATCTCGTCGAAGCGCGCCGGCGTGCGCGGCGGCTTGCTGCCGCCCTGGATGTAGGGATGGTGCGCGATCGCGCTGATGCCCAGGGGCGCGAAGCGGCCGGTGCAGCCCACGCTGGCGGAGTGGAGCGGACCGCCGCGGGGGGTGAGGCAGAACACCGTTCGCAGGAACTCCGCCGTGGCGACCGCCCGGTGCGACAGCGGTCCGCCGCTGTGCCCGATCGGCCCCATCTCGCCGGCCATGATCTGGTCGCCGCCGTGGCCGGTGGATCGCAGGCCGCCCACCAGCGCGTAGACCAGCTGGCGGTAGCGCCACGCCGAGACCGGGATCAGGCGCCCTCCGCGGCGCACGTATTGGGGCAGCAGCCAGATGGCCACGTTGGGCTCGTTCCAGACCGACCATCGCGATACCCGTGGCAGGGTGCCCCCGCCGTTCTCGTCGGTGTAGCCGCCGGAGTAGCGCGTTCCCATGGCAGTCACGAACCTGGCGAACTCGGTCGGATCGGGGCTGCAGATCCTGCGCACCGCGATCGACCCCCGGCATCGCGAGGCCCATACCGGGATGGGGCTGGTCGGCGTGAGCACGACGCTCAGCCCGCGCCGCGTGGCCGAGCGGACCAGCTCGTCGTAGCGGTCCCAGCCCGAGGCTGGGTAGGCGGCCGGGTTGGCGGCGTTGAAGCCGGGACGTGCGGCGGAGTTGGAGTTCGGGGCGATCGTGTTCCACGACACGAACACCCGGATGCTGTCGACCCCGATCGCCTTGAGGGTGTCGAGCGTCGCCTCCCGGTCGTGTTCGCCGGAGTAGAGGAGCTGGAGGTCGTCCTGGAACATCGCCTCCTGGCCCGCGCTGGCCCCGGCGGTGGGCGCCCCGGCGCCGAGCACGGCGAGGGCGCTCAGCGCGGCGACCATCAGCCGGCGCGCACGACGAGACGCGCCCGCGCCAGGAAGGTTCTCCACACGCCCGGGCATCGGGCCTTGGAACGCGGCTCCCGGCGAAAAGTTGCGCGACGAGGCAACGCCGGTCGCGCAGGGGAGGTTGCGCGGGCGCCTTTGGAGCGGCGCTAGTCTGCCACCGATGCGCAGGGGGTTCGCGGTGCCGACCCGCCGGCCCGGTGCCGGGCCGGCGAGGTCACGCGCCCGGCGTCGGGTGCTCCGGCATGCGGCGTGGCCGGTGGTGGCGCTGACGGCGGCCTGGCCGGCGGGTGCGGCGGCGGCCTCCGGCGCGCCGCCGCTGCCGAGGTCGTATCTGGTCGCCTACAACGACCAGCTGGGCGTGCCCGGCAGCGCCGCCGGGGCGGCGGTGACTCCGGCCGGAAACGTCTACACGGGCTGGGGCGAGCTGGCCCTCGAGGTCGGCGCCCGCGGCCGCGAGTTCGATCCCCGCAGCCACAGCTTCGACGGCGGCCGGATACCGATCGTGCGCATGTTCCGGGTGGCGGAAGGGACGCTGTACACGCTGACCCTGTTCGAGGCCGGCGTGCTCGGCAACCCGGTCGTGTTCGCCCGCGTGGAGGCCCGCAACCTGCGGGCGCGACCCAACCGGGCGCGGATCGCCGCCAGCTTCGTCTACGACGCCAGCGACCAGACGCCCAGGATCCGCACCTGCTGCATCCAGGCCTACCGGTTCCCGCGGGCCCGCATCCCCCCGCGGGACGGCCTCTACCTCCAGCCGGGAGTGACGTTCAGGCCCGGCTTCCGGTACTCCCTGGCGGGCCGCGCCCTGCTCCGCGACGGGCGCGTGGTGCTGGTCTACCCACCGGCCGGCCCGGCGCGCAGGCGCGCGCTGCTGCGGGGGCCCGGCCCGGTCGACGTCGACACGTGCTGGGGGCGCACGTCCTACGAGCTGCGCCTGCCGGCTCACGGCCGGCGCCGCCTGGACTTCCGCATGCCGGTGATCCCGCTGGCCGCGGGGAGCGCCGCCCACCGCGCCGTCGCGGGCGGCCGGTTCGAGACCTTCAGGACGCAGGTGCGCGCTTACTACAGTCGCCTGTTCGCGGCCGGCACGTCGATCTCGGTGCCCGAGCGAAAGGTGGCCGACACGTACTACGCCAGCCTGGCCAACATGGCCCTGCCCCGCTACCTGTCCAACGGGTCGTGGGTCCAGGCGGTCAACAACATGCGCTACCACTCGTTCTGGCTGCGCGACGGTGCCATGATCGCCCATGCGTTCGACCTGGCTGGGCTGCGGCGGCTGGCCGCCCAGGACATCGGCTACTTCCTGACCTGGCAGCAGCCGGACGGCCTGTTCATCTCCCGTCCCCAGGAGTACGACGGCTTCGGTCAGACGCTGTGGGCGATGGGCGAGCACTATCGCCTCACCCGCGACGTGGCCTTCGCTCGGCGGATGTACCCGGCGGTGCGACGGGCGATGGCCTGGTTCGAGTCCCAGCGGGGGGCCAACGGAGGCCTGGTGCCCCCGGTGGTCAGGCCGAGCGACAACGACCTGGTCGCGGGCCACGTGACGGGGGACAACTTCTGGGCGGCGGCCGGGATCGCCGGCGCGATCGACCTGGCCAGGGCGGTGGGCGATCGGGCCACGGCGGCCGGCTGGGCGGCGGTGCTGGGCGACCTGCGCGCCACCATCCGCCGCCGGGTCGCGGCCGTCGCCCCGCACGGCCCGATCCCGCCCGCCCTCGACCGTCCGGGCGGCCAGATCTGGGGGATCCTGTGGGCCAGCTACATCGGCGGCGTCTACCCCGCGCGCAGCGTCGTGGTGCGCAATACCATCCGCCGGGCCCGGCGCGCGTTCAGCGAGGGGATCCTGACCTACCTCGACCGCCGGCTGCTGCACGCCTACTCCGGATTCCGCGTCTTCGAGACCGATCTGCTCGCCAACCGGCAGGCCGACGCCGTCCGGGGCCTGTATGCCGAGCTCGCGCACACCACCGGCACCAACGCCGGCTGGGAGGCGGCCACCTCGCCGTTCGGAGACCGGCTGATCGACGACGCCACCACCCCGCACGCCTGGTGGGCGGCCGAGTACGTCACGCTGGTCCGCAACATGCTCGTCCGCGAGCAGGGCCCGGACGTCTACCTGATGTCGGCCGTGTCGCCGTCGTGGCTGACCCCGGGCAGGCGGATCGCGGTGCGCCTAGCGCCGACGACCCGCGGCCGCGTCTCGTTCACTCTGCGCACGCTGGCCGGCGGCGCGGCGCTCACCTGGACCTCCCGGGTGCGGCCGGGCACGCGCCTGCGCTGGCCGGTTCCCTACGCTGCGCGCGGGGTCCGGGCACCGGGGCTGGGCTTCGGCGGGCGGATCATCATGCTGCCCGGCCGTGCCGGACGCATCCTGGTGCGCTGGAGCCTGACCGGCGACCGGCCGACGTACGCGAGGTCGTTCGCCCGGCTGATGAGCGCGTACCTGCACAGCCCCAACGGCGCCACCGCCCGCGCGGCCCGGCGGTCGGGGCTGGCGACCGCTCGCCGGGCCGGCGCACCGTCCGATCTGGACCGCTCCGTGGCGCCGCAGCTGGCGGGTGCGGGCGGCTAGCGCCGCCCGCCCAAACCGGCGGCTCGGAGGGCCTCACTAGGCTTGGCTCGCGTGACCCGCCTGTTCGAATACTTCCTTCCCACCGAGCGTGAGCCGCCGGCCGACGCCGAGGCCGTGTCGCACAAGCTGATGGTGAGGGCCGGCCTGATCAGGCAGGTCGGAGCCGGCCTGTGGTCCTTCCTGCCGGCGGGATGGCGGGTCCACCAGCGAGCGGTCCAGATCATCCGCGAGGAGATCGACGCCATCGGCGGCCAGGAGATGCTGATGCCCGTCCTCCAGCCCGCGGAGCCCTGGCGGCGGACCGGGCGCATCGACATCGAGGAGCTGTTCAAGCTGCGCGACCGCCGGGACGCGGAGATGGTGCTGGCGATGACTCACGAGGAGGTGGTGACGCTCCATGTCGCCCAGGCCGTGCGCTCCTACCGCGACCTCCCTCTGATCCTCTACCACTTCCAGGTCAAGGAGCGGGACGAACCGCGCCCGCGCGCGGGAGTGCTGCGCACGCGTGAGTTCATCATGAAGGACTCCTACACGTTCGACCGCGACCCCGAGGGGCTGGCCGGCGCCTACGACAGGCACATCGCCGCATACGACCGGATCTTCGACCGCTGCGAGCTCGAGTGGTACCGGGTGGAGTCCGACGTGGGGATGATGGGCGGGCTGGGGGCCCACGAGTACATGGCCCCGTGCCCCGCCGGCGAGAACCAGATCGTCCTGGCGCCCGGGTACGCCGCCAACGTCGAGGTGGCGTCCGCGCAGCCCGCGGCGGTCGAGCTGGAGCCGGCGTCCGAGGCTCCCGAGGCGGTCGAGACGCCGGGCCTGACCACGGTGGAGGAGGTGTCCAACTCGTTGGGGACGCCGCCCGGCGCCCTGCTCAAGGCCTATCCGGTGATCGCCGAGCGGCGGGGGATGGTCATGGTCGTGGTCCGGGGCGACCATCACGTCAACGACGTCAAGCTGCGCAACGCGCTGGGCGAGCCGTTCCGCCCAGCGCACCGCGAGGAGGTGACCGACCGGATCGGCCCCGCGGGGTTCATCGGCCCGGTCGAGGCTGACGTGCCGATCCTCCTCGATCAGGCGGTCGCGGTGGGGGAGGGTGGCTACGTCACCGGCGCCAACCGCCCGGACGCGCACCTGCGCGGGGTCCGTCCCGATCGTGACTTCGCCTTCGAGGCGGTCGACGTCCGCCGCGTCGAGGCCGGGGACGAGGTCGGCGGCCAGCAGCTGCGCATCGAGCCCGCGATCGAGGTCGGCAACATCTTCAAGCTGGGGACGCGCTACTCGGAGGCGCTGGACGCCACCTACCTGGACGAGGGCGGCCGTGAGCAGCCGATCTGGATGGGGTCCTACGGGATCGGCCCGGCCCGGATCGCCGCCGCCGCCGTCGAGCAACGCGCCGACGAGCACGGGATCGTGTGGCCGCGGGCGCTGGCCCCTTTCGACGTGCACCTGGTGGCGATCGGTAGGCCGGGCAGCGAGGAGCGCAGCGCCGCCGACCGCCTGCATGGCGAGCTGCGCGAGGCCGGCCTGGAGGTGCTCTACGACGACCGCGACGCCGGACCCGGGGAGAAGTTCGCCGACGCCGAGCTGCTGGGCTGCCCGCTGCGGGTCACGGTGGGCCGGCGCACCCTGGAGTCCAGCCGACTGGAGGTGCAAGTTCGCCGGGGACTCGAGGCGCGCGACCTCCCGCTGGCCGACGCGGCGAGCGGGGTGGCGGAGCTGTGGCGCGACCTTCCCTGAGACGCGTCCTGGGGCTCGACCGGTCGGGCCCGCCGCCGCCCGAGACCCGGGCGGGGGAACCGCTGCGGCCATGGACCATGCCCAACGCGATCGGCCTGCTCCGGCTCGCGCTGATCCCCGTCTTCCTGGTGCTGGCGCTGACCGACCCCGGCGGACCCGGCGCCGTGCCGGCGGTGATCTTCGCCGGGGTGGCCGCCGGCGACTACCTCGACGGCCTGGTCGCCCGCCTGACCGGCCAGTACAGCCGCCTGGGGGCGCTGCTGGACCCGATCGTCGACCGACTGCTGGTCCTGGCGGGCGTGGTGGTGTGCTGGCGGTTCGAGCTCCTGCCGCGGTGGGCGCTCGACGTCCTGGTCGCTCGGGAGGTGGCGGTCGTCGTCCTGGCGCGGGCGGGCATGGGACGCGGCCTGGACCTGCAGATCAACTGGGCCGGGCGCCTGGCGGTCTGGCCGACCATGTCGGCGCTGTTCTTCGGTCTCGTCGGGCTGTGGACGCTGGGCTCAGTGCTGCTGTACGCCGGCCTGGCGCTGTCGCTGGTGGCGCTGGGCATGTACGTCCGGGACGGGCTCGGCGCCCTGCGGACCACCCGCAAGGAATCGCCCACACCCTCAAGCTGAGCTTGACCCTCGCGGCGCGCGTCGCGATATACTCGGGCCCGCTTGCCCGCTGCCCCTGAAGACGGTTTGGAGACGTTCCCGGACCTCGGCTCCCTCACCGATGAGGAGCTCAAGACGCTGATCCAGGAGCTCACCGAGCAGGAGCTCGACATCTCCTACCGCCGGCGGATCCTGCACGGCAAGATCGACATCCTGCGCGCGGAGCTGGTCAACCGGCTGCGGCGCAAGCACGAGGGTGGCGAGGAGGTCATCAGCGGATCGGACGTCGAGAGGCTCACCGCCATCCTGGCGGGAAAGGTCCCGTCGGACGGCGAGGGGTAGCCGCGATGGACTCGGCGGCGCGGTGAGGGGGGCGGCCATGGCCGTGCACTGCCCGGAGTGCTCGTTCGTCAACGCCGACGGCGCCAACTACTGCCAGAAGTGCGGCGCCTACCTGGGCGGCTCGGCGGAGCCCGAGCGGGACGCCACCACCGCGACCTACCGCATAGGCGAGACGGGCGAGATCGAACCGATCGAGATGGAGGACGTCGTGGCCTCGGGAGCGGGACTGGTCATCAGGGCTGGCGGCGGGCGCGTGGGGGAGACGTTCAGGCTCGAGGGTGACCGCCTGGCGATCGGCCGGCGCCCGGAGTCCGACATTTTCCTGGACGACGTGACGGTGTCGCGAGATCACGCCGTGCTGGTGCGTCGGGGCGCGGACTACTGGCTGGACGACTGCGGCTCCCTGAACGGGACCTACGTCAACCGTCAGCGGGTCGAGTCCCATCGCCTCCAGGACGGCGACGAGCTGCAGATCGGCAAGTACAAGCTGAGCTACCTGCTGCGATGAACGTGTCCGCCGCCAGCCACGCCCGCGGTCCCGGCGCCGACCGGCCCGCCGACCGGCCCGCCGACCAGCCTCCCCGCCCGCGGCCGCTGACCATCGGAGCCGTGTGCAAGTCGCTGGCGCAGGAGTTCCCGTACATCTCGATCTCGAAGATCCGCTACCTCGAGGACCAGAAGCTGCTGTCGCCCCGGCGCACCGCGGGGGGCTACCGCCTGTACGCGCCGGGCGACGTCGCCCGCCTGCGGACCATCCTCCGCCTCCAGCGCGACGAGTTCCTGCCCCTGCGCGTCATCCGCCAGGAACTGGCGTCGGGCAGAACCGACGCCGACCTGCGCGCGGACTCCGGACGAAAGGACGGCGGCCTTCGCCGGGCGAGCGTGACGGTGGGCGAGCGCGCCCCGGCCTACACCCTCGAGGAGGTTCTGGAGGAAACCGGCGCGGAGGAGACCCTGGTGCGCGAGCTGGAGGAGTTCGGCGTCATCCGGGGCGGCGTCCACGGCGGCGTCAAGCGCTACGACGACACCGAGCGGGAGATCGTCAGGGCTGTGACGGAGCTCGCCCGACACGGGGTGGCGGGCCGCAACCTCCGGGTCTTTCGCACCTCCGCCGATCGGGAGGCCGCGCTCCTCCAGCAGATCCTGGCCCCGGCTCTGCGTTCGCGCAATCCCCAGCGCCGCAAGGAGGCGATCGAGACGCTCGAGAACCTCGCCGCGGTGGCGACGCACCTCAAGCACCTGCTGCTGATCCGCGACCTGCGCAAGATCGCGGGCTGATGCCCGCCCCGGCCGGCCCTGCGGCGACCGACCTCCGGGCCCACATCCGCGACATCCCCGACTTCCCCAAGCGGGGGATCGTGTTCAAGGACATCACCCCGCTGCTCCTGGACGCCGGCGCCCTGCAGGCCGCGGTCCAGCGCCTGGCGGAGCTCGCCCGTCCCCTCGAGGTCGACCTGGTGGTCGCGCCGGAGGCCAGGGGGTTCATCCTCGGCGCGGCGCTCGCGCACCAGATCGGCGCCGGCTTCGTTCCCGCCCGCAAGCCGGGGAAGCTGCCCCACGAGACGATCGCCGCCGAGTACCTGCTCGAGTACGGCCCCGACGGCCTGGAGCTGCACGCCGACGCCCTGGCCTCGGGAGCCCGCGTGCTGGTGCACGACGACCTGCTGGCCACCGGCGGTACCGCGCGGGCCCTGTGCGACCTGGTCGAGCGGCTCGGCGGGCAGATCGTGGGCTGCGCCTTCCTGATCGAGCTGGCCTTCCTGGACGGGCGTGAGCGGCTGCGGCCGCACGACGTCCAGGCGCTCATCGCCTACGACCGCGAGTAGCTCGCGTGCCGACCACGCGCCGCCACCGCGTGCTGGACGCCGGGCCGCAGGACGTGTGGGCGGTGGTGGCGGACCCCCACCACCTTCCGCGCTGGTGGCCACGGGTGCAGCGCGTCGAGGCGGTTGACCGCGACCACTGGACGCAGGTGTTCATGACCGGCAAGGGCAAGCCGGTCCGGGCCGACTACCGCCTGATCTCCTGCCAGCCGCCGGTCCAGCGGGCGTGGGCCCAGGAGGTCGAGGGCACCCCGTTCGAGCGCGTGCTGCGCGAGGCGACCACCGAGATTGAGGTGCGTCCCGGTCCCGGCGCCGCCACCGAGGTCACGATCGAGGTCAGCCAGCGGCTGCGCGGCTTCGCGCGGCTGGGCGGATTCATGGTGCGCCGGGCCACGCGCCGCCTGCTCGACGAGGCGCTGGAGGGCCTGGGTGCCGCCTGCGAGCGCTGACTGGCCGGCCGCGGCGCCGGAGATGGCGTGGTGGGGGTGGGCGGAGCGCAAGCGCCGTCCCCGCCTGCCCGCGTCCGCCACCGAGTTCCTCGCCGCCCGGCTCGAGCTGGACGGCCGGATCCGCCCGCCGGTCGAGCTCGACGCGGTGAGGTTGCGCGCCTCCCGGCTCCCCGGCCGGGTGCGCGACCGGCTGGCCGCGGCCGCCGGCGCGGACGGGGTGCGCGACGACCGCCGGTCGCGCGTCCGGCACGCCGCCGGCAAGAGCTATGCCGACCTGATCCGCCAGCGGCGCGGCGACTGCCGCCGGGCGCCCGACGCCGTGGTCTACCCCGGCTCGCACGAGGCGACTCGGGCGGTGCTGGACGCCTGCTCGGCGTCGGGGGTGGCGGTGGTGCCCTTCGGGGGCGGCACCAGCGTGGTCGGAGGCGTGGACCCGGTGCGCGACGGCTTCGATGCGGTGATATCGCTGGACGTGGGCCGCCTGAGCGAGGTCGTCGACGTCGACCGGCCGTCGCTGACGGCGGTGCTCGAGCCCGGCCTGCGTGGCCCGCAGGTGGAGTCCGCGCTGGCGAGGCTCGGCCTCACGCTCGGGCATTTCCCCCAGAGCTTCGAGTACGCCACGCTGGGCGGCTACGTGGCCACACGCTCGGCCGGCCAGGCGTCGACCGGGTACGGGCGCATCGACGAGTTGGTGCTGGGGGTGCGCTGCGCTACGCCGGCGGGCGACCTCGACCTGCCGCCGCTGCCGGCCAGCGCCGCCGGCCCGCAGCTGCGCGAGCTGGTGGTGGGGTCGGAGGGGACGCTGGGCGTCATAACCCGGGCGGCGGTCCGCGTGCGCCCGGCGCCGCCGGTGCGGCGCTACGAGGGCTGGTTCTTCCGGTCCTTCGTCGAGGGCGCCGAGGCGCTGCGCACGGTCGAGCAGGCGGGTGCGGCTCCCGACGTGGCCCGGCTCTCGGACGAGTCGGAGACCAGCCTGTCGCTGCAGCTCGCCGGCGCTCACGGCTTGGGGGTCCGGCTGGGAGGGCTCTACCTGCGCGCGCGGGGCTACGCCGGGGGCTGCCTGGCAATCGTGGGCTGGGAGGGCGAGGACGACGACGTGGCCCGCCGGCGCGCGCGCTGCGCCGGGCTGCTGCGGCGGGCGGGCGGGCTATCGGTCGGACGCTCCCCCGGACGGCGGTGGGAGCAAACCCGCTTCGCGGGCCCCTACCTGCGGGACGAGCTGCTCGACCGGGGCGTGCTGGTGGAGACGCTGGAGACGGCCGCCCAGTGGTCGGACCTCATGCCGGTCTACAAGGCGGTCTTCCGCGGGCTGGACGACGCCCTGCGCGCGCGGGGCACGCCCGGCATGATCGGCTGCCACATCTCCCACCTCTATCCTTCGGGTGCCTCGCTGTACTTCACGTTCCTGGCTCGGCAGGAGCCCGGCGCCGAGGTCGAGCAGTGGAGGGTGGCCAAGCACGCCGCGGGCAATGCGATCAAGTCGGCCGGCGGCACGATCACCCACCACCACGCGGTGGGCGCGGACCACTCGGAGTGGATGGTGGACGAGGTGGGCGCCACCGGCCTGGCCGCACTGCGCGCGACCAAGGAGGAGCTCGACCCGGCCGGGATCATGAATCCCGGCAAGCTCTTGCCGGCCGGCGTCTAGCCCAGGTTCAGCTGGCCCTGGAGGACGACGCGCCCCGGCTGGGTCGGGACTCGACGGCTGGTCGCCGACACCGACTCCTGGGTCACGACCAGGTAGCGGAAGCGCTCGGCCCCGGTCGGCAGCACGCCCTGGGTGGCGAAGCGCTGATTGCGGCCCACCCGCTTGGGCACCAGGCCGAGGAAGCGGGCGTCGGAGCCCGAGTTGTACA
>DATFPO010000021.1:0-3574 GCA_035264745.1 Solirubrobacteraceae bacterium
AGCGCCGCCAGGGGATCCTCGGCGGCGAGCAGGACACCGGGCGGCGCGCAGCGGGCGGCCTCGGCGTGCTCGGGCCGGACCAGGACCCCCCAGGCTCCCGACGCCAGCGCCTGGGGCGCGAACCTGCCGCCATCGACGCGAGTGCCGGGCAGCCCCACGAACAGGTCGCCGGGGCGGACCTCGCGCGAGTCGATCGTCACCCGTTCGGGTCCGCCGGCTGCCGTCGTGGCCGCCAGCGAGCGGGCGCCGGCCACGGTGGCCAGCCGGTCGGGCGTCCACCCCCTCATCGGCTAAGGGCCGCTCCGCGCAGAGCCTCGCGGGCCACCGCGACGTCGTCGAACGGCAGCGTGTGACCGCCGGCGAACTCCTGGCCCTGCTCGTGCCCCTTGCCGGCGATCACCACCACGTCGTCGGGCCGGGCCAGCTCGATCGCCGAGGCGATGGCCTCGCGGCGGTCCACGATCGCCTCGGCCGCGTCGCCGGTCCCGCCCAGGACTTCGCGGATGATCGCCTCCGGGTCCTCGGAGCGGGGATTGTCCGAGGTGACGACCGCCACGTCGGCCAGCCGCGCGGCGATCTCCCCCATGACCGGGCGCTTGCCGCGATCGCGGTCGCCGCCGCACCCGAAGACCACGATCAGCCGGCCCTCGGCCAGCTCGCGCGCCGCTCGCAGCAGGTTGTCCAGCGAGTCGGGGGTGTGCGCGTAGTCGACCACCACCGCGAAGCCCTGACCCTCGTCCACCGGCTCGAAGCGGCCTGGGATCGGCCCCGCGCCTGACACGGCAGCCGCGATCGCGGCGGGATCCACCCCCAGCACCAGCGCCGCCACCGCCGCCCCGGTGACGTTGTAGACGTTGAAGCGCCCCGGCAGCGGCGAGCGCAGCTCGAGATCCACGCCCGGCCCCTCCAGGCGGAACCGCGTGCCCGCCCAGTCGGTCTCCACCGCGGTGGCGCGATAGTCGGCGGGGCGCTCTACGGCAAAGCGCAGGGTCCCCGGGATCTCGTCGGCCAGCCGTCGCCCGAAGGGATCGTCGACGTTGACGATCGAGACGCGCGGGCCGGCCAGGAACAGCCGCCGCTTGGCCAGGAAGTAGTCCTCCATGCTGGGGTGGAAGTCGAGGTGGTCCTGGGTGAGGTTGGTGAAGATCGCGGCCGCCCAGTGGATGGCGTCGGCGCGGTGCAGCTCCAGGGCATGCGATGAGACTTCCATGGCGCATGCCCGGTCCCCCGCCCGCAACATGGCGTCGAAGGCGCGCTGCAGGTCGATCGCCTCCGGCGTGGTGCGGACCACCCGCTGCTCGACGTCGCCCGCCACGGCGGTGACGGTTCCCAGCAGGCCGCAGGGGCGGCCGGCCGCCTCGAGCAGTAAACGGACCAGGAAGGCGGTCGTGGTCTTGCCGTTGGTGCCGGTCACCCCCACGACATCCAGCTCGGCGGTCGGGTCGCCGAAGAAGCGGGCCGCCGCCGGCGCCATCGCGGCGCGCGCCGACGGCACCCGCACCTCCGGCACGCCCAGCCCCAGCGGCCGCTCGACCACCAGGGCGGCCGCCCCGGCGGCGACCGCCTCGGGCGCGAAGGCGTGGCCGTCGCGACACAGCCCGCTGACGCAGAAGAACAGCGTCCCGGGGCTCACACTGCGACTGTCGTAGGCCAGGCCCGTTATCTCCACGTCGGGCGCGCCTTCGCCCATCAGCTCGCGGAGGGTCATGGCCGGCCGAGTGTAGCCCGGCCCGCGGCCGCGGCCGCTCAGCCGGTCGGGGGCCCAGCCGCCGCGGGGTCGTCGGGCGGTATCCCCACATAGGGCAGCGCGAACGCCATGATCTCCTGGAACGCCGGTGCGGCGACCACGCCGCCCTTGATCTCGCCCTGGGGCTCGTCGACCATGACCGCCACCAGCAGGCGGGGCGAGCGTGCGGGGGCGAAGCCCACGAACGAGGCCACGTAGCGCGTATCCGAGTAGCCGCCGATGGCCGGATCCGGCTTGTTCGCCGTCCCGGTCTTGCCCGCCAGCCGGTAGCCCGGGATGGAGACCTCGCTGGCGGTGCCGCCCGGAGCCAGGACTCCCTCCAGCATGGTCCGCACGCTGGCGGCGGTGGCCGCCGAAAGTATCCGGTGCCCGGGCGGCGCCCGCCGGACGCGGCGACCGACGCGAGCGACCACGTGCGGGGGGCGCAGGATGCCTCCGTTGGCGATCGCCGCGTACGCGCTGGCCATCTGCAGCGGCGTGACCGCCAGCCCCTGGCCGATGGGCAGGTTGCCCATCGAGGAGCCGGAATACCGAGCCAGCGACGGGACGATGCCGGCTCCCTCGCCCGGAACGTCGACGCCGGTGGCCCGGCCGAAGCCGAACCGCCGCACCCACGAGTCGAAGCGCTGGGCGCCCAGGCGCAGGCCGATGGTCACCGCGCCGACATTGCTCGACTGGGCCAGGATCTGGGCGGTGGTGAGCGTCTCGTAGGAGCGCTCGTCCGCCTCGCCGATGGTGCGGTCGGCGACCTGTATCTGCGGCGCGAGGTCGAAGCTGGTCTCGGGGGTGACCAGCCCCGACTCCAGCGCGCCGGCCACGGTGAAGGGCTTGAACGTCGAGCCGGGCTCGTAGGCGGCCCCCACCGCCCGGTCCTGGCGGGCATAGCCCGGGGCCGAGCCGGGGTGGTTGGCGTCCACCTGCGGCCAGTTGGCCAGGGCCAGCAGGGCTCCGGTCCGCGGGTCCATGACCAGCGCCATCGCCCCGCGCGGGGAGTACCGCTGGCCCACCTCGGCCAGGACCTTCTCGGCCCGGTCCTGGAGCGCGGCGTCGATCGTGAGCCGCACGTTGCGCCCGGGGCGCATCGTCCGCTCGTCCCGCAGCGAGATCGGCTGGCCCAGGGCGTCGTCGACCAGGCGGCGCCTTCCGTCCCGTCCGCGCAGCCAGCGGTCCAGCGAGTACTCGAGCCCGGCCAGCCCATCGCCGTCCACCCCCACGAACCCCAGCAGCTGCGATGCCCGCCATCCCTGGGGGTACACCCGGCGGCTGGCGGGGGCGAGGTCTATGCCCTCGATCCGCAGCGCCCCGATGGCGCCGGCCCGCGTGGACGGCATCCGGCGCGCCAGGTAGACGAACCCCCGCCGGCGATCGGCCAGCTCGCGGGCGATCGAGTCGGCGTCCTGGCCCAGGAGCGGCGCGACTCGGCGCGCCACCGCCACCGGGTCGCCGATCAGCTTTGGGTTGGCGGACACGTCGTCGGCCGGCTCCGACACCGCCAGCTCGATCCCGTGGCGATCGGTGATCGTGCCCCGCGGGGCGGGGACGTCGAGGATCCGCACCTGCTGCGAGGCGGCGGCCCGTTTCAGCGAGGGCGCGCGGACCGCCGCCAGGTAGGCGGTGCGGGCACCGGCGAGAGCCAGCAATCCCAGGAAGAGCGCCAGCAGCAGGGTGATGCGACGCTCGATGAGCCCCATGCCCGCCCGGTGCTAGGGCCCCGCCGTCCCGGCGGGCTGATCGGGAGCGCCGTCGGAGACGCCGGTCGGGGACTGGTCGGCGGCCCCGCCCGTCGTGGACTGGTCGCCGGTGTCGCCGGTTGTCGACGGCTGATCG
>DATFPO010000022.1:0-9331 GCA_035264745.1 Solirubrobacteraceae bacterium
GCACCAGCGCAAAGCACTCGTAGAGGAGGTCGTCCAGCGGCTCGCCGGCACGGGCCCGCTCGCGAAGCTGGTCGGCGTGCTCACGCAGCTCGGAGTCGTCGAGCAGCTCCATCTCGGGCTCGAAGGCGTTGATCCGCGCGACACGCTTCTGGTAGGCCCGGTACTTGCCGGCCTCGCCCGCGCGGAGGGCGCGCTCGATGATCTTCGGCATCCGGGCCTAGCCTAGCAACGGGTCCCCGGGGGGCCCCGCAGCCCTCCCGGGGCTCAGGCCGCGGGTGATACGTCGCCGCCGGGCGGTCCTCCCTGCAGCTCCGGGCCGGTGCCGGGCAGCTGGGCGGACCGGGCCTCGCGCCGCCTGCGGCGCTTGTCCCGGTGGCGTTTCACCTGACGGGCGAGCTCGTCGGCGCACAGGTTGACCGATCGCAGCATGTCGGGTGAGGCATCGTGAGCCCGCAGCGTGACGCCCTTCAGGTGGAGGGTGGCCTCGGCCACCTGCGAGTCGGGGATGGCCGGATTGCGCTCCTCCCGCAGCTCGACCTCCAGCTCGGCCAGATCCGAAACCTGGCGCGAGATCCGAACGAACCGCCTCTCGACGTGCTCGCGCAGCTGCTCGCTCACGGCGGTGTTGCGTCCCTTGACCGCGATCCGCATCGGCGCCCCTCCTGGCCTCGGAAGCACGTGGTCCCGGGTGGGCGACCCGGATGGTGATCGTACGCGGGGACCCTGGCTTTGTCACACGTGCGGATCACCGCAGGGCGCGGGCATACGCCAGGCAGACCACGCTGGTGGCCCCGGCCCGACGCAGGGCCGTGGCGCAGGCGTCCAGCGTGGCGCCGGTGGTGTGGACGTCGTCGACCAGCACCAGACGCCCCGGCGCCGTCCGGCTGGCGGCGAACTCCAGGCGCCCACGCGAGAGCCGCGTCTGGCGCCCCGCGCCGACCTGCCGGCTGACCGGGCCGTGCCGGACCAGACAGCGGGCGGTCGGCAGGTCGAGCCGGCGGGCCACCGCGCCGGCCAGCCGCTGCGCCTGGTCGAACCCCCGCGCCCGCCGGCGGGAGCGGTGCAGCGACACTGCGACCACTGTCCGACCGCGAGTCAGCTCCTCCGGCGCGTTGGCTGCGATCTGGGCCGCCATGACATCCACCAGGCCGAGCGCCCCGCCGAACTTGAGCCGGGTCACCAGCTCGCGCGCGGTGCCGGCGTAGGCCATCGGAGCCCAGGCGCGGTCGAACGCCGCGTCGGCGGCCGGGCAGGGCCGGCACGGCGCCGGAAGCGCGCAGCGGGGACATCGGGGCCCGCGCAGCCATGGCACGGCGCGGCGGCAGTCGCGGCACATGAGCTCGTCGGCGGGAACCTGCCCCCCGCAGGTCGCGCAGCGGGGTGGCACCGCCGCCGCCACCAGCTGAGAGACGATCGAGTCCCAGCCCATCCGCCCATCGTGTTCCTCGAGCTGCACGCAGGGGCGAGCCGGTTGCCACAATCGCCCGCGGTGAGCCCGGACCAATCGTGGACGTTCTCGCCCGGCGTGCTGCTCGCGCTTGGCGTCGCCGCGGTGCTGTACGCCCGGCGCTGGCGGCACGCCCGAGCGGAGGGCGGCCCGGCCGCCGCGTCGGGCTGGCGGGCCGCGGCGTTCGCGGGCGGCCTGGCCCTGGTCTTCGTGGCGCTGATCTCGCCCGTGGACGCGCTGGCCGAGCAGCTGTTCGTCATGCACATGGTCCAGCACATCCTGATCCTCGACCTCGCGGCCATCCTGCTGATCGCGGGCCTGACCAGGGTCCTGCTGCGCCCGGTGACCCGCCGCCTGATCGCGCTCGAGCGGGCCGCCGGCCCCCTCGGCCATCCGGTGTTCGCCGTGGTCCTCTACTCCGGCGGGATGATCCTGTGGCACCTGCCGGCGGCCTACGACGCGGCGCTCGAACACCCGGTCCTGCACGTGCTCGAGCACCTGACCTTCGCGGTCGGCGGGCTCCTGTACTGGTGGCACCTGCTTTCCCCGATCCGCGCCCGCCACCGCCTCGGCGGCTTGGGCCCCGTGGCCTACATGCTCAGCACCAAGCTCGCGGTCGGCCTGCTGGGAATCGTCCTGACGTTCTCCCCCGAGGCGCTCTACGACTTCTACGCGGACCAGCCTCGCCGCTGGGGCCTCAGCCCCCTGACCGACCAGAGCCTGGGAGGCGCCCTCATGGCGCTGGAGCAGACGCTGGTGATGGGAACCGCCCTGGTCGCCCTGTTCATCCGCCAGCTCGGGGAGGCCGAGCGGGAGCAGCAGCGGGCCGAGCGCTACGGGGCGGCCTGAGCGCGAGCGCCGACGGCGCTAGGGCAGGCGCTGCAGCGGAGAGACGTAGACGTGGATCGTCTTGAGAAAGACGCCCTGGGGGGTTCGGGCGACGATCGTCACCGGGATCGTGCCGGCCAGGCGGACCAGGCGGGCGCCCGCCGGATAGAACCGGAACCGGATGAAGCGCGACAGGCCGGCCCCGATGCCGAAGCGCCCGCGCCCGAGGACGAAGGGCGCCCAGTGGCGCCCCCGGGCTTCGATCGGTCGGGCCAGCCGGGCCTCGAGGCGCCCGCCGCAGCCGCCGGCCGGCCCCAGGCAGCCCAGCCGCAGCACGATCACCCGGGCCAGGCTCATCCGCAGGTCGCGCGGAGCGACGACCACGGTCGGCGCCGGAGCGGCGGTCGCAGGCGGCGTGCCCTCGCCCGGCCCCTGCCCGAGCGCCGCCGGGGCGCCCGCGGCGAGCACGACGCAGGCGGTCCAGCCCGCCAGCCCGCTGGCGGCGGCCCGCCGCACCCGCCTCTCGCGGAGCTTGGCGCTCACGCCTCCGGGTTCCGCCCCGGCTGCGTCAGGTGCCCTGGTCCCACGAGTTGAGGTAGCGGGTCTGCACCTCGGTCAGGCTGTCGATCCGGACCCCCATCGAATCCAGCTTGAGGCGGGCGATCTCCCGGTCGATCTCCTCGGGGACCCCGTGGACACGCTTCTCCAGCTCGCCGCCGCGCTGGACCATGTACTGCGCCGCCAGAGCCTGGTTGGCGAACGACATGTCCATCACCGCGGCGGGATGTCCTTCCGCCGCGGCGAGGTTGACCAGGCGTCCGTCGGCCAGGAGGTTGATGCGCCGCCCGTCCTGCATCTCGAACTGCTCGACGTTTGGGCGGCTCGGACGCGAGCCCCGCGCCCGGCTCCGCAGCTCGCCGATGTTGATCTCGACGTCGAAGTGGCCGGCGTTGCAGACGATCGCGCCGTCCTTCATCGCGTCGAAGTGCGGGCCCGACAGCGCGTCGCGCCCGCCGGTGACCGAGATGAAGATGTCCCCCTTGGCCGCCGCCTCCACGCCGGGCATGACCTCGAAGCCGTCCATCCGGGCCTCCAGCGCCCGCAGCGGGTTGACCTCGCACACCACCACCTGGGCGCCGGCGCCCTTGGCGCGCATGGCAACGCCCTTGCCGCACCACCCGTACCCGAAGATCACCAGCACGCGCCCCGCGATGAGGACGTTGGTGGCACGCAGGATCCCGTCGAGGGTGGACTGCCCGGTGCCGTAGCGATTGTCGAACAGGTGCTTGGTCTGGGCCTCGTTGACCGCCACGATCGGGAAGGCGAGCCTTCCCTCCGCCTCCAGAGCCCGCAGGCGGATCACCCCCGTGGTCGTCTCCTCGGTTCCCCCGATCAGCCCCTCGATGAGATCGGTTCGCTCGCCGTGGATGACCGAGATCAGGTCGGCCCCGTCGTCCATCGTGATCTGCGGGCCCTTGTCGGCCACCGCCTGGATGTGCCGGTAATAGGTCTCGGTGTCCTCGCCGTGGATCGCGTGGACGTCGATGCCGTGGCGATCGACCAGCGCCGCCGCCACCTCGTCGTTGGTGGACAGCGGGTTGGAGGCGCACAGCCCGACGTCCGCGCCGCCCGCGACCAGCGTGCGCATGAGGTTGGCGGTCTCAGTGGTGACGTGCAGGCAGGCGGCGATCGTGATGCCCTCGAGCGGGTGCTCGCGCTGGAAACGCTCGCGGATCGAGGCCAGCACCGGCATCTGCGCGTCGGCCCATTCGATGCGTGCCTGCCCCGCCTCGGCGAGGGCGAGATTCGCGACGTCGTGGTCGGTGGGAGTGGTGGCCATGGTCTGGCGCCGGGTGGGTTGGGCCCGCCGCCCGGGGCGGCAAACTACCACCGCGGCTCGGCGCACCGCCTTGCGTGGGCCCGACTCGGCAGATCACCAGCGTCAAGGTCCGCGACAGCAGCCTGGCGGGGACGGACATCAACGAGGCGCCCTGGCCAACAACCACGGGGCGCTGGTGCGTGCCAATGGCAGCCTGGCCGCCGAGCGGCCGTTCTTCGTGATGGTCCCCAGGGGCCCCCGGCTAAGGCGCCGGTTCGCCGCTAGGCCGGATCGGGGCCGTCTGCGCCCAGCAGGGCGGCCCGGAACACGCGCTCCTCGTCGGCCCGGAGCGCGCCGCGGGCATGCTCGGCGCCCACTAGGAACCGGCGCTTGACCTCCCGAGCCGTCCAGGCCGGCAGACGCGCGATCGAGCGGGCGATCTCGAGCGCCCGCGGCAGCAGCTCGTCCGGCGCCAGCACCTGGCTGGCCAGGCCGCAGTCCAGTGCCTCCCGAGCGTCCAGCAGGCGGCCGGTGAGGCACAGCTCGCGGGCCAGCGGCTCCGCCAGCGCGGCCCGGGCCGCGGCGTAGCTGGGAGGGATGCCCCGTGGCAGCTCGGCGAAGCCGAAGCGGGCGGTCTCCGAGGCGAGCCGCAGGTCGGCGTACAGCGCCAGGACGAACCCACCCGCGATGGCGGGTCCGTTCACCGCCGCCACCAGCGGCTTGGGGAAGCGGGCGACGGCCCCGAAGGCGGCCAGACTGGTCTCGACGATGCGCTCCCGGTTGGCCCGGTCGCCGCCGAACTGGGTGGTGTCCATCCCCGAGCAGAACGCGCTGCCCGCGCCCGTGAGCACCGCGCAGAGCACCCGCTCCTCCTCGGCCAGGCCCGCGAAAGAGGCCGCCAGCTGCGCCCGCAGCTCGAGCGAGAGCGCATTGCGCTTGTCCGGTCGCCGCAGCGTGACCAGCGCCACGCCGTCCGCGGTCTCGATCGAGAGCGGCTGGGCCACCGCGGCTACGGCCCGTCGGCGAGCTGCGCGGTGAGGCGGTCGATCACCTCCACCGGCGCCGGGTCGACCCCGCGCAGGACGGCCAGATAGATCGAGACCAGGTCTCCCAGCAGCACCAGCGATAGGACGCGCTCGGTGCGGGTGATCCCCCGCGTGGCGACCAGGAAGGTCACCGCCGCGGCGGGCTCGACCAGGTTCCGGGTGAGCTCGATCCGGCGCCGTGTCCGGGGGTGCAGATCGCAGTCGTCGAGGAACACCGCCGAGAAGCGGCCCAGCTCGGAGGCGGCGCTCCAGCCGACCACCTCGTTGTGGTCGAGCTCCGGCAGCTCGTGCGCGAAGGCCGGCATCTTGGCGTTCTCGTTGATCTGGGTCTTCCAGCGGTAGGCCACGGCAGACGTCGGCCCAGCCCCGGAGACCTGCGGCACCGTCCCGTGCAGCCCACGAGCCAGCGACTTGGCGAGGCTGTCGTCGCCGGCGTCGGGGCCCCACTCCGCCGCCAGCTGCTCGGCGTGGGCGGCCGCCACGTCGATCTCCGAGTGCAGGCTCGGGCCGGCCCCGCAGACGGCCGCCATCTCCAGCGCGGCCACGGTCGTGTAGCCCACCGAGGCCCGGGGCTGGAAGCCACCCGGAAGGGGAATCACCGGCACCCCGTCGCCCCGGGCGAGCTCGGCCAGGCGGCCTCCGGTGGTGGCCACCGCCCGCGGCGCGCCCAGGGCGCCGGCCGCCTCGTAGCAGGCCAGCGTCTCCTCGGTGTTCCCGCTGTACGAGGAGCACAGCACCGCGGTGTCGGGGGTCGTCCAGGGCGGCAGCTCGTAGCCGCGGACGCCCAGGATCGGCCGCGACGCGCGGTCGCCGAGCGCCGCCCGGGCCAGCGCGCCGCCCACCGCCGACCCCCCCATGCCGGCCACGATCAGCCCGCCCGGGGCGTCGAACGGGGGGATCCCCGCGGACTCGACCCGCCACAGGGCGTCCCTCAGGTGGCTGGGCATGTCGAGGACGTCGAGCAGCTGCCCGGAGCGGTCGACCGATTCGATCGCCGCGCGGCTCAGGTCCTGGACGGCCGGCGCGCTCAAAACCTGATCGCCCCGTCCGGCAGGTTCACGCCGGGGTAGACCCGGGCCCCGTGCGCGAGCACGTTGTCGGCCCCCACGGTGACCCCCTCGCCCAGGACGGCGCCGTCCTCGATCCGGGTGGCGTCCCCCACCCGCGCCCCCGCCCCGACGATGCAGTAGCGCAGGCGGCACTCCTCGCCGATCTCGGCGCCCTGGAGGACCACGGCCTGCTCGATCGTGCTGCCGCGGCCGACCTTGACGCCGGGTCCGAGGACGGCGAGGCTGCCGATGCGGGCGTCGGCCTCAATGCGGCAGCCGTCGTCCACCAGCGCCGGCGGCACGATGCGACCCTCGAGCTCCACGTCCTCGCCGACCGACAGGAACGAGCGCTCCAGCCGCTCGCCGACCGAGGTGCGCACGTTGCGCTCGAGGATGTCGAACGTGGCCTGGAGATACCGCGAGGGGGTGCCGATGTCCAACCAGTAGCCGTCCGCCGGGTAACCGAACAGGCCGTCGTCCACCAGCTCCGGGAACACGTCGCGCTCGATCGAGAAGTTGGTGTCAGGCGGGATGAGCGAGACGACCTCCCGGTCGAGGACATAGGCGCCGGCGTTGATCAGGTCGGTGTCGATCTGGTCGGGGCTCGGCTTCTCGACGAACTCCTCGATCGCGTTGTCGCCGCGCAGCCGCACCAGGCCGTACCCGGAGGGGTCGTCGACGGCGATCAGCGCGAGGGTCCCGCGAGCCCCGGTGCGCTCGTGCTGGGCCAGCTGAGCGCTCAGGTCGAGGTCGCTCAGCACGTCGCCGTTGAGCATGAAGAAGCGCTCGTCGAGCAGCGACTCGGCGAACTTGAGCGCGCCGCCGGTTCCCAGCGGGTGCGGCTCCTCCACGTAGCGCAGCCGCACGCCCAGGCCGGAGCCGTCCCCCAGCACGTTGCGAACGCCGGCGGCCAGGAACCCGCACGACATCACCACATCGTCCACGCCGTGCGCGCGCAGCCACTCCAGCATGTACGCGATGACCGGCCGGTCGACCAGGGGCACCACCGGCTTGGGAATCGTCGAGGTCAGCGGCCGCAGCCGCGTGCCCTCGCCTCCCACCAGGATCAGCGCCTGCATGGCGTCACCGGCGCCCGATTCCCTCGTACACGAGCCCGGCGGCGCGAACCGCCTCGGGGTCGAGGGCGTTGCGGCCATCGACCACGAGCCTACCCGCCATCCGGTCGGCGGCCAGCCGCCACTCGAGCTCCTGGAACTCCGGCCACTCGGTGACCAGCACGCAGGCGTCCACGCCCTCGAGCGCCTCCAAGGCCGAGGGGGCGAAGTCGACCTCGGGCATCAGGGCCCGGGCCTCCTCCTCGGCCACGGGGTCGTAGGCCCGTATCCGGGCCCCCTCGGCGTGCAGCCGGCCGGCCAGCACCAGCGACGAGGCTCCCCGCATGTCGTCGGTGTGCGGCTTGAACGCCACGCCCAAGAGCGTGACTCCCCTCCCGGCGAGCTGCCCCAGATGGCGCTGGAGCTTGCCGATGACGCGGCGCTTCTGAAGCTCGTTGACCTCGATGACCGAGTTGAGCAGCTGAAAGTGGTAGCCGGTGTTGCTGGCCAGCTGCTTGAGCGCGCTCACGTCCTTGGTGAAGCAGCTCCCGCCGTACCCCAGGCCGGCCCGCAGGAAGGACGGCCCGATCCTCTGGTCCAGCCCCATCCCGCGCGCCACGTCCAGGACGTCGGCGCCGGTGTCCTCGCACACGTTGGCGATCTCGTTGATGAACGAGATCTTGGTGGCGAGGAAGGCGTTCGAGGCCAGCTTGATCATCTCGGCGGTGGTGATGTCGGTGCGGATCAGGCGCGCGTCGAGCGGCTCGTAGAGCTCCACGACAGCGTCGCCGGCCCAGCTGCCGTCGTCGCCGATCACCACCCGATCCGGGGACCGGAAGTCCGCCATCGCCGCGCCCTCCTTGAGGAACTCGGGGCAGGAGACGTAGGCCAGCCCGGCGTTGCCGCGCTCGGCGAGCATGCGCTTGATTCCCGCCCCGGTTCCCGCCGGCACGGTTGACTTCATCACCAGCGCGTGGCGATCGGAGCGCGGCAGCTCCTCCACCACCTCGCGGACGGCGGAGAGGTCGGCGTCGCCAGAGTACGTGGGCGGGGTGCCCACGCACACGAACAGCAGCCGCGCGCCCTCCAGCGCCGGGCCCAGCTGGGTGGAGAAGTGAAGCCGCTCGCGGTGGGCCCGGACCGCGTCGGCCAGCCCGGGCTCGTAGATCGGCACCTCGCCGGCCTGCAGGGAGGCGATCTTCTCCGCGTCGACATCCACGCAGAAGACCTCGCTTCCCAGTTCGGCGAACCCCGCGGCGGTCACCAGGCCGACGTATCCGGTCCCGATGACGGCGATCGGCTCGCGTGTGGCGCTCATGGGCGCGACAGGCTACCTGCGGCCCCGCGCGCGGCTCAGCGGCCCGCCGGCGTCAGCGATCGCGCAATCGCCAGCATCTGGCGATTGGTGAGGGAGAGCAGCAGCGTGTTGGACACCCAGTACACCGCCCCGGGCGTGCGCACCGCGACCAGGCGCAGGTGATCGCCGTCGTAGACCAGCTCGAACCTGCGTCCGCCGGGGCCGCGGGCGGGCCGGGCTCCGGTGAGGATCGGCGGATCCGGCCAGCTCATCCCCTGGACGCCGTAGTAGTCGCCGATTCCCTGCCGCAGGACCAGCCGGTAGGCCTCGTGGTGGCGTCCGTCGTAGTCGTCGATGCCGTAGGCGCGCGGCGGGTCGACGTAGGTCGAGGCGGCCAGCCGCAGGCGCGGGTAGAGCACCGGGAAGTGGACGGCCCCGGCCAGCTGGCGCGCCTCGTCCTCGCCGAACTGCTTGTCCGGCTCGAGTCCGCTCGACGAGCTGGACGGGCGAGGCCGGCGGTGCGCCCGACCGGTCGCCGCCGCCGGCGGCGGTGCGCCGGGGCCGCCCCCGTTCAGGAACTCGTTGACGGTCTCGTCGATCTGCTGCGGGCTCGAGGTGACGAAGGACGGCCCGAGGGTGGTGCGGAAGTGGACCTCGCGGATCGGGCGGCCGACCGAGAAGACCGCCAGCTTCATCAGCCGCAGCACCTCCGCACGCGAGCGGATGTCCGAGCTCGTGTACCTGCCGAAGATCTTGACCAGCCGGCTGCGCTCATTGATCAGCTTCCCGA
>DATFPO010000023.1:0-4061 GCA_035264745.1 Solirubrobacteraceae bacterium
GGCCAATTCGATTGCCCCGCGCCGTCGGTTCGGGAGAGAATCGCCGCGCCTTGCACGCGACCGCCGCGCCAGCCGCCCCCCCGCTGGGCGACGCCCTGGACCGGGCCCCCATCGCTGTTCCGGCGGGAGATGATCCGCCGGACGATCTTCACGTCGGTCCCGTGGTTCCTCATGGACATCGCCACCTACGGGGTCGGCATCTTCACGCCCACGCTCCTGGCCGCCCTGGCGCTGGCGGGCCCGAACGCCACATTCCTCGCCGACGACATCGCCTCGACCGCCGGAACCGCCGCGTTGGACCTGTTCCTGGTGATCGGGTTCGTGCTGGCGATCCTCCTGGTCGAGCGCCTGGGACGCATCCCGCTCCAGCTCACCGGGTTCGCCATGATGGCGATCGCCCTCTGCGTCTTGGGCGCCGCCGAGGGCCTGCCCGGCGGCGGGAACGCCCATCTGGTCATGGTCACGGTCGGCTTCGCCCTGTTCAACCTGTTCATGAACGCCGGACCCAACGCGACCACCTACGCCCTGCCGGCCGAGGTCTTCCCGTCCGAGATCCGGGCCGCGGGACACGGGTTCGCGGCGGCCAACGCCAAGCTCGGCGCCGCCGTCGGCGTGTTCCTGTTCCCGCTCCTCCAGACTGCCCTGGGGACCAGCACGCTGCTGCTGGTCATCGCGGGATGCTGCGTGGTGGCCTTCGGGGTGACCCTGGTCTTCCGCATCGAGCCGCGGGGCCGCTCGCTGGACGAGGTCTCCGGGCGGGCCGTGGCGCAGCTGGCCCCCCGCCCGGTTCCGCCCTGAGCCCGGCCGGGTTAAGCTGGGCCATCGTGACCCCTCCGCCCCCGGGCACTCCGTCCGCGTCGGACCCCGAGGACGAGCAGGAGCTGGCGGCGCGGCGCCGCGGCGACCCGTATCTCGTCTACCGCGACCATCACGCTCGCCGGCGCGTGCTGTCGCTGCCGGAGACCTGGAGCCGGGTGGTGGTCGGGCGCAGCCTCAACGTCGACCTGGTGCTCAGCTGGGACGAGGAGGTCTCGGGCCTGCACGCCGAGCTGCAGCGGCTGGGCGACGATTGGCTGCTGGTGGACGACGGGCTCTCGCGCAACGGCTCGTTCGTCAACGGGGAGCGCGTGAGCGGTCGGCGCCGGCTTCGAGACGGCGACCGGCTGAGCTTCGGCACCACCGAGATGCGCTTCCAGGCGCCGTTCCAGACCGGCCACGAGACCGTGGTCGCGCACGAGGTGGTTCGGGACGAGCGGCCCGACTGAGGCGCCGCCCCGATGGCGGCTGAACTCGAGCCAAGGGACCGGGACCGAGGCGCCGCACGGGGGCGGCTGAGGTCGGGCGAATGGAGCGGCGTGCCCGGCTACGCCGACGACAGGGCGCCGCCCGGCCGCTCCCCGCCGGGCCTGGTAGCGCGAAGCGGGGCGGGGATGAGGACGGCGGCGCAGATCACCAGCGCGAAGGCCAGGACCCGGGCGATGATCGAGGGCGCGTCGCTGCCCAGGGGGTCCCCGAAGACGATGATGCCGGCCGGGATCGCCGAGATGTTGCCGGCGATCGACGTGAGCGCGATGACCGCCACCGGCTCGCCGATCTGCAGCGAGCGGGCGGAGGCGAAGAACGCCACGAGCCACGCCAGCAGCGCCACCCAGAGCAGCGGGTTGATCAGCAGGGTGTCCACGCCCGCCTCGACCTCCCGGGTCAGGGCCTTGACCGCGACGTGGGCCACGGTGAACAGCAGCCCGGCCGAGGCGCCCAGGAGCACCCCGCGGCGGGGCTGGAAGCGGCCGATGCGCCCCGAGAGGATGAGGGCAGCGCCAACCCCGATCAGCAGGCATTCGAACGCGATCATGGCGGGCGGCGAGTAGCGGGCCGAAGCCTGCCCGGGCGGGCCGGAGCCGGTCATCGCGAGCAGCGCCAGCCCGAACGCGGCCAGGATGACGCCGATCCACTCGCGCCTACCCAACCGAAGGCCGAAGAAGCGCTCGGCGATCACGGCCAGCAGCACCAGGCCGCCGGCCAGCACCGACTGCACCAGCGACAGGGGGGCCAGGGCCAGCGCTCCCACGTGGAGGGCATAGGCCAGCACCGCGACGAGGTAGCCGATGGTCCACCACTTGGAGCGAAACAGGCCGACGGCGCTGCGCAGCAGGTGGCGCGGGTCGACCGGCGGCGCCGCCACCGCGCCGCGGTGGCGCAGCAGAAAGCCGACGTTGGTCGCGACCGCGGACCCGACCGCGGCGGCCACTCCGAGCACCAGCGCCATTCGCAGTAGCTACCCGATCGCATCAGAAAACAACATCGGGAATGAAAAGCCGCGAGGGGCCGGATCGGAGCGGGGCGCGACGCCCCCGGGAGGCGGATTCTAGGAGTTGCGGGGCGGGTGCCGTCGGGCTCGGATCCGGCGTCGAGGGGCCGATTTCGCCGGGCTCGCATCCGTGCCGGTGGAGCGGCCGCTGGGTGGCCGGGCGGTGCGGCGGCCCGGGATAGACTGCCGGCGGTGACGGCGCCGAGCGATGTCAGCCGGGTCCCGGCCAACGGGATCGAGATCGCCTACGAGACGTTCGGGAACAGCGCCGACATCCCCATCATCCTGATCATGGGTTTCTCGCGCCAGATGGTGGGCTGGCACGAGGACTTCTGTCAGGCCCTGAGCCGGCGGGGCCACTTCGTCGTTCGCTTCGACAACCGCGACGTCGGCCTCTCGACCCACTTGGACCACGCGCCCCCGGTCGACATCCAGGCCGGCCTGGTGGGCGACACCTCCTCGGCCGCCTACACGCTCGCGGACATGGCCGCCGACACCGTGGGGCTGATCGGCGCGCTCGGCCTCGACAGCGTCCATGTGGTCGGCGTCTCGATGGGCGGCATGATCGCCCAGGTCATGGCCATCGAGCACCCGGCGCGGGTGCGCAGTCTGACCTCGATCATGTCGACCACCGGCGCCCCGCAGGTCTCGCAGCCATCCCCGGAGGCCCGAGAGGTGCTGCTGTCCCCACCCGCCCGCACGCGCGAGGAGGTGCTCGATCGAGCGGTGGCCGCCAGCCGGGTCATCGGCTCCCCGGCCTTCGAGCCCGACGAGGCCGAGGTCAGAGAGCGCGCCGCGCTGGCGTTCGACCGCGCCTACGACCCGCCAGGCCTGTCGCGCCAGCTTCTGGCCATGTGGGCCACCGGCGACCGGACGCCGCGGCTCGCCGACGTGCGGGCGCCGACCCTGGTCATCCACGGCGACAGCGACCCGCTCATCCCGCTCGCGGCCGGGCGGGCCACCGCGGCGGCCATACCTGGCGCCCGGCTCGAGGTCCTCGCCGGCATGGGCCACGACCTGCCCCGGCCGCTGTGGTCGCGGATCGTGCAGCTGATCTCCGAGCACGTCGAGGAGGCCGAGCGGGCGCCGGCGGCGGCCTGAGCCCGCGGCTCGCCCGGCGGAGGTGTCGCGCACGAGCTCCTCAGCGGGCCAGGTCCGTGGATCCCGCCGCGGTGCCCTGGCGGTCGGGCTCGCGGTCCTGACCGGCCTGGGCTTGGTGGTCGCCTCCTGGGGATGCTCGGGCGACCGGCCGCCTGGACCGCCCCGCGTGGGCGACTCGATCACCCTGAGCGGCCCGGGCGGCGAGCGCGTCCAGGTCAGGCTGCGCCGGGTGATCGATCCGCTCCCGCGCGGTCCGGATCCGGCCAGCCCGGGCCTGCGACGCGTCGGGGTCGAGCTGACGCTGCGCAACGTGGGGCACGTGACGCTCAGGCAGGCGCCGTCCGACGGAGCCGAGATCTCGACCACCGGCGGCGAGCAGCCCCAGCTGGCCCTGGTCACCGGCGGGGTGTGCGGCGGCAGCTTCGCGGGGGCGGTGATCCTGAAGCCCGGCGCCAGGCAGGCGGGCTGCATACCGTTCGAGGTGGGACACACTGCCCGGCTGAGGAACTTCAGCTTCCGCCTGGCTCCCGCGTCCGCCACCCGGCCCGGCCGCTGGCGGCTCGGTGGCTAGGCGAAGGGCTTGCCCCGGGCGATTCGGCGGCTCACCAGGCCGGACACCAGGAGGACGGCGCCGACCACCAGCGCCAGGCAG
>DATFPO010000024.1:0-18470 GCA_035264745.1 Solirubrobacteraceae bacterium
CTCCGGGCGCGACCTTCCGCCGATCGTCGGCGTCCACTCGACCGCCTAGACGCAGGGACGGCCGGGAGCTGGCGGCAGCGAGGGATTCGAGCAACATGCACCCCGAGCCAACCCGTCCCTACTCCATCGCCAACCGCGAGGAGGCGCGCGACTTCATGGCCGACTATCCCGGCTATGGCGAGCAGCGGTGGTACACGGAGGCGCTCGACGCCGAGCAGGTCTCGTTCTGCTGGCGGCGGATGCCCCCGGGCACCGGTGGTCGTGGCAGCTACGGTCACCGCCACCCCGGACAGGAGGAGGTCTACTGCGTGGTCTCGGGACAGGTCACGTTCAAGGTCGGCGAGGACGTCTTCGAGATCGGGCCCCAGACCGCGGTCCACGTCGCCGGCGACGCCTTCCGCTCGGTCCACAACGACACCGACGCCGAGGCGCAGCTGCTGGTCTTCTCGACCCGCCTTGCGGAGCCATCGGTCGAGATGGAGGAGGGATTCTGGCCGTGACCTCGACCCAGGACTCGGCGGGCGAGCTCGAGCGGACGATCGAGCGTTACAACCAGGCGTGGAACGACCATGACCTCGACGCGATCATGTCCATGCACGCCCCCGACATGGTCTTCGAGAACCACACCGCCGGTGAGTCGGCCCAGGGCGACGAGGTCCGCCGGCACATCGGCTCGATCTTCGAGACGTGGCCGGACATCCGCTTTGCGACGCGCCGGCTCTACGTTCGCGACGGCGTGGTGGCGCAGGAGTGGACCGCCACCGCCACCCACCGCAACACCATGCGCCGCGGCGACCTGGTGGCCGAGCCGACGGGCCGGACGGTTGAGTGGAGGGGGGTGGACGTGATCCCGTTCGAGACTGGGCTGGTCAAGCGCAAGGACGTCTACTCGGACGCCGTCTCGATCCTGCGCCAGCTCGGGCTGCTCGACCGGTGAGGCGGGACCGATGTCCAGACCGAGCCCCCTGACGCCGCAGACTGCGCGATCACCGTCGCACCCTCCCGCGCGGCGACGGCGCTAGCGGTCGACTAGTCGGTCCACCAGTCCTCGACCATCTCCCCGTCGCCGCCCTCCGGGCGGTTGGCCCCGACGATGATCATCTCCAAGCCCTCGGGCCCGCTCTCGAAGCCGCGGACGACGTCGGGGGCGACGCGCACCACGTCCCACCGGCGCAGCTCCACGATCTGATCGTCGAGCTTGATCCGGCCCGAGCCGCCGACGACCACGTACGCCTCCTCCTGCTCGCGGTGCCGGTGTCCGAACGGCGTGCGGAACGACGGCGGATAGCGGAAGTAGCTGACACCGAGGTGTTCGGAGTCCAGATGCTTGCGGGCGAAGCGGCCCTCGACGCCGGGCACGCGCTGGCCCGCGGTGTTCTCGACCTCCTCGAGGTTGATGATGGAGAACCGGGCCGGCACTACGAGGCGGTGGTGGTGTTGGCGGTGTCCAGGACCCTGTCGAGCAGGCCGGGGAAGCGGGCCTCGAGGTCGTCGCGTCGCAGGCTGTTGACCCGCGTGGTCCCCTCCGGGCGCTGGGCGATCACCCCGGCCTCGCGCAGCACCCGGAAATGGTGGGTGCAGGTCGACTTGGTCACGGGTAGGCCGAAGCTGCCGCACGTGCGCGCGCCGCCGGCCGCCAGCGTGGCGACGATCCGCAGCCGCACCGGATCGCTGAGGGCGTGGAGGACCGCCCCCAGCTCCAGCTCCTCGCGAGGAGGGTGCTGGATGCGCTCCGCGGTCAACGTGCTATCCGACACGATTATTCGACGCTTATCGAACGTTGCTACCGTACGACAAACATCGTACTACGACCGTAGGCCCAGACGGCATGAAGCGCACCTGGAAAACCGGCGGACAGCCCGCGGCCGGCCGCCGACCGACGCCGGACGTGGCCCTCTGGCCCACGCTGGTGCTCGCCTGCGTGGCCCAGTTCATGGTCATCCTCGACGTCTCGGTGGTCAACGTCGCGCTGCCGTCGATCCGCGGCGCGCTCGGGTTCGCCGAGCAGGACCTCCAGTGGGTGGTGAACGCCTACACGGTGACGTTCGCCGGCTTCCTGCTCCTCGGTGGTCGGGCCGCCGACCTGCTGGGCCGGCGGCGCGTGTTCGTCGGCGGCCTGCTGCTCTTCTCGCTGGCCTCGCTGGTGGGCGGCTTCGCCGACAGCCAGGGCATGCTCATCGCCGCGCGCGCCGCCCAGGGGCTGGGGGCGGCGGTCGTGTCGCCGGCCAGCCTGTCGATCCTCACCACCACCTTCCGTGAGGGCGCCGAGCGCAATCGCGCCCTCGGAGCCTGGGGCGCCATGGGTGGCGCGGGCGGCTCCGCCGGCGTCCTGCTGGGCGGGGTGCTCACCGAGGCGCTGAGCTGGCGCTGGATCCTGTTCATCAACGTCCCGATCGGCCTGGCCGCCGCGGCACTGTCGCTGCGGTTCGTGGCCGCCGGTCGCAGCCCGGTCCGCGCCCGCAACTTCGACCTCGCCGGCGCGGTCACCGCCACCCTCGGAGTGATGGCGCTGGTCTGGGCCATCGTGCGCACCGACGTGAACGGCTGGGGATCGCCGCAGACGCTCGGGGTGATGGCCGTCGGGGTGGCCCTGATCGGCGTGTTCCTGGCCATCGAGGGCCGGCTGGCGACCGCGCCGCTGATGCCCCTTCGCATCTTCTCCTCCCGGGTGCTGAGCGCGGCCAACGCGACGATGTTCCTACTTGGGGCGGCGATGTTCGGGATGTGGTTCTTCTCCTCGCTGTACCTCCAGCAGGTCCTCGGCTACTCCCCGCTCCAGGCCGGGCTGGCGTTCCTGCCCATGACGCTGATGATCATCATCGGCTCGACGCTCGCGTCGCGGGCGGTCAGCCGCCTGGGCGTGAGGCCGCTGCTAGTGGGGGGCATGCTGGCCGAGACCGCCGGGCTGGTGCTGTTCGCCACCGTCTCGCCGGGTGGGACCTACCTGGGAGACGTCCTGGCCCCGTCGCTGATCGTCGCCGCGGGCATCGGGCTCTCCTTCGTGCCGATCACCATCGCCGCCGTCTCCGGGGTCTCGCATGGCGAGGCCGGACTGGCCTCGGGCATCGTGAACACCAGCCGCCTGATGGGGGGCGGCCTGGGGCTGGCCATCCTGGCGACGCTCGCCACCTCCCGGACCCACGGCGACCTTCGGGTGGGCGCCGCGCTTCACGGCGCGCTCACCGACGGCTTCCAGCTGGCCTTCGCGGTGGGCGCGGGGTTCGCGTTCGCCGGCGCCGTGGTCGCCCTGCTGGCGCTCAGGCGGTCGGGATCGCGGCCCGTCGGCCAGGCGCACGGTGAGGTGCTGGCATCCGAGCCCTCCCTCTAGCCGGTCGGCGGCGAGCGACGGGAGCGAGGGACGGCTTCGGTCGGTGGCGCGGGCCGGCGCTCATATGCGGCGCGGTCCTGACCCGATACCGCGCGGGAGCGCTCGAGCGCCTCCCCGGTGATCAGACGCGCTCCGCGGCCGTGGGTCACGAAGCTGACCGACCAGCGGATGAACACGAGCAGCCGGTTCTGAAAGCCGATCAGGTACCAGAGATGGACCAGCAGCCACGTCAGCCACGCCAGTAGCCCGCTGAGCCGGACTCGCCTGAGATCCGCCACGGCCCTCGCCCGCCCGATCGTGGCCAGGTTGCCCTTGTCGCGATACCGGAACGGTGCGCTCTCGCGGTCGCGAAGCCGGGCGCGCACCACCCGCGCCGCGTAGCGGCCCTGCTGCATCGCCACGGGAGCCACTCCCGGAAGATCGGTGGTGGTTCCGTCCTCGCCCCTGACGCGAACCATGTCCCCCAGCGCGAACACCTCAGGGTGCCCGGGGAGGGTCAGATCGGGCTCCACCGTGACTCGGCCCGCCCGGTCGCAGGGCGCCCCGGTGAGCTCGCCCAGCGTCGCGCCCAGCCCCGAGGCACGCACCCCCGCCGCCCAGATGACGGTTCGGGCCGGGATGCGCTCGGTCCCCGCGTCGGGGCCGGTGATCGTCACACCCTTGCCGTCGATGTCGACCACGGTGTGGCCGACCAGGGGCGTGACGCCGAGCTGCTCCAGCGCCCGCGCCGCCTTGGCCGAGAGCAAAGGGGGAAAGCTCGGGAGCACGCGATCGGCCATCTCCACCAGCAGGATGCGCCCCTGGCTCGGATCGATGGCCCGAAACTCGTGACGCAGCGTGTCGCGAGCGATCTCGCCGATCTGCCCGGCCATCTCCACCCCGGTCGGGCCGCCCCCGACCACCACGAAGGTCAGCCATGCCGGGCGCCGAGCCGGGTCGGGGTCCTCCTCGGCGGCCTCGAACGCGCTCAGGATGCGCTGACGGACCCCCAGCGCGCTCTCCAGCGACTTGACCTCGAGCGCCACCGTCCGCCACTCGTCGTGGCCGAAGTAGGAGTAGCTCGAGCCCCCCGCCACGATCAGCGTGTCGTAGGGGATCGAAGACGGCGCCGGGACACCCGCGACCGGCTCCAGCAGCAGCCGGCGCGCTTCCAGGTCGAATCCAGTGGCCTGCGCCATCAGGACCCGTACCTGGGGCCAGCGCTTGAAGATCGAACGCAGGGGATAGGCGATCTCGCCCGGCGACAGCGCACCGGTGGCGACCTGGTAGGTCAGCGGCTGGAACAGGTGGAAGTTGCGCCGGTCCACCAGCGTGAGGTCGACGGGCGCCCGGCGCAGTGCCTGCGCGGCCTGTAAGCCACCGAAGCCGCCCCCCACGATGACCACACGATGTCGGGTCTCCTCCAGACCGGCAGGGTATGCCATCACCCCGGAGCGCTCGCGCCGCGGCCGCCGGTGCGTTTGTCGGGGGCGGGGGCGCCCCGAAGGTCACGCCCTCAACGCGTCACCCGCGGCCGGCCCGTCGCCCACGACGTTCAGGCGCCGGGCGAGAGCTTCGATGGTGCTGCCCTGGATGACCGTGGAAACGAGCACGGCGAAAAAGACGATGTTGAAGAACTCGAGGCTCCGAGGGATTCCCTCGATGACCGGGAAAGTGGCGAGCACCACCGGGACCGCGCCTCGCAGGCCGGCCCACGCGAGGACGATCCGCTCTCCCGTGGAGAAGCGACCGATGGTGGTCGCGAGTCCAGCGCGAGCGGGCGGGCCACGAAGGCAACCACGAGGGCCAGCAACGTCCCCTCGACCAGGCCGCGCCGAGCTGGCTGGGGAACACCAGCTGGGCGTCTCGGACCACGCGGCAACCATGTCAGAGGACAATGCTCCCTCGCGCGCGATGAGACGGTCAGCTCAACCCTCCGGCCCGGTCGGCCGGCAACCCGCCCAAACACAGCCCGCGGCAGGCGACCGCGACGCCTCCGGCGGTCGCTCGCTGAACGCCCTCGCGCTCAGCGCGACGACCCACTGCCTGACCGGGTGCGCGATCGGCGAGATCCTGGGCATGGTGATCGGGTCGGCCGCGGGCTGGTCCAACGCCGCGACCGTCGGCGTCTCGGTCGGACTGGCCTTCGTCTTCGGCTACTCGCTGACCAGCCTGCCCCTGCTGCGCTCGGGGCTTCGGCTCGGGGCGGTGGCGCCGCTGGCGCTCGCCTCGGACACGCTGAGCATCACGATCATGGAGATCGTCGACAACGCGATCATGCTGGTGATCCCCGGCGCGATCGAGGCCGGGGCCGGCGACCCGCTGTTCTGGGGCAGCCTCACCCTCTCGCTGGGACTGGCCGGCGTCGCCGCGTTTCCCGCCAACCGCTGGTTGATAACGCGGGGCCGCGGCCACGCCGTCGTCCACCGCCACCACGAGCACTAGGCGGTCGCCTGCCGCGGGGTCGGCCAGGCCATGTGGAAAGCTCTTGCCGTGCTCGGCCTGCCGGACGGCATAAGGGCCTGCCTGTTCGACCTGGACGGAGTCCTCACCCAGACCGCCAAGGTCCACGCGGCCGCCTGGAAGCGGATGTTCGACGACTACCTGCGCGAGCGCGCGGAGCGGACGGGTGAGCGGTTCGTGCCGTTCGACGCGGTGGCGGACTACGACGAGTACGTCGACGGCCGGCCGCGGTACGACGGGGTGCGCGCGTTCCTGGCCTCGCGCGGGATCGAGCTTCCCGAGGGCGACCACGACGACCCGCCACAGGCTGAGACGGTCGCGGGCCTGGGCAACCGCAAGAACGAGATCGTGCAGCGCATGATCCACGAGAACGGCGTCGAGCCGTACGAGGGCTCGGTGCGCTACGTCGAGTCCGCGCGGGATGCCGGGCTGGCGCGTGCGGTGGTGTCGTCGAGCACCAACACCCGGGAGGTGCTCGCCGCCGCGGGCATCGACGGCCTGTTCGAGCACGTCGTGGACGGGGTCGTCGCCGAGCGGGAGCGTCTGCGGGGCAAGCCGGCGCCCGATACGTTCCTGGCGGGCGCCCGGGCCGTCGGCGTCGAGCCTCGGGAGGCCACCGTGTTCGAGGACGCGCTGGCGGGCGTGGCCGCCGGCCGGGCCGGTGAGTTCGGATGCGTGGTCGGGGTGGATCGCGCCGGCCAGGCCGATGCCCTGCGCGCTCACGGCGCCGACGTCGTCGTGAGCGATCTCGCCGAGCTCCTGGAGGACTCGTGATCAAGCAGGCGCCCTACGAGGTGGAGCCCTGGTCGCTGCGCGAGAGCTCGCTGGAGCTCGACCTGCTCGCCCAATCCGAGTCGGTGTTCGCGCTGGCCAACGGGCACGTCGGGTTGCGGGGCAACCTCGACGAGGGCGAGCCCCACGGCATTCCCGGCACGTACCTCAACGCGTTCTACGAGGTACACCCGCTTCCCTACGCGGAGGCGGGCTACGGGTATCCCGAGGCGGGTCAGACCGTGGTCAACGTCACCAACGGCAAGCTGATCCGGCTGCTGGTCGACGACGAGCCGTTCGACGTCCGCTACGGCACGCTGCGCGACCACGAGCGCATCCTGGACTTCCGCGCCGGCGTGCTGCGCCGTCGCGTCGACTGGGTGTCGCCGGCCGGGCAGCGGGTGCGGGTGTCGTCGGTGCGGATGGTCTCGTTCGTTCAGCGGGCGGTCGCTGCGATCGCGTACGAGGTGGAGCCGCTGGCCGATCCGGCCAGGCTGGTCATCCAGTCGGAGCTCGTCCCCAACGAGCCGTTGCCGACGGTGGCCGACGACCCTCGGGCGGCGGCTGTGGTGACCTCGCCGCTGCGTCCGGAGCAGTGCTCGCAGCGCGGGGCCAGGGTCGTGCTGGTGCATTCCACCGTCGGCAGCGGCCTGCGGATGGCCGCCGGCATGGATCACGTCTCCGACGGACCGCCGCGCACCGAGGTCTCCGAGGCCGAGGCCGACCCGGATCTCGGGCGGGTGACGGCGACCGCCGAGGTGGAGCCCGGTCAACGACTTCGGCTGGTGAAGTTCCTCGCCTACGGCTGGTCCGCCCAGCGCTCGCTGCCGGCGGTGCGCGACCAGGTCGAAGCCGCGCTGACCGCCGCCCGGCACACCGGCTGGGAGGGGCTGCTCGCCGAACAGCGCGAGTATCTCGACGACTTCTGGACGGGGGCCGACGTCGAGCTCGAGGGGGACGCCGAGCTCCAGCAGGCCATCCGGTTCGGCATGTTCCACAGCCTCCAGGCCGGAGCGCGCGCCGAGAACCGGGCGATCCCCGCGAAGGGCCTCACGGGACCCGGCTACGACGGGCACACGTTCTGGGACACGGAGACCTTCGTGCTGCCGCTCCTGACCTACACCGTCTCCGGAGCCGCCCGGGATGCGCTCCGCTGGCGGCACAGCACGCTCGACCTCGCGCGGGACCGCGCTAGGCAGCTGGGGCTGCGCGGCGCGGCCTTCCCGTGGCGGACGATTCGCGGCGAGGAGTGCTCCGGCTACTGGCCGGCAGGGACCGCCGCCTTCCACATCGGAGCCGACATCGCGGACGCGGTGGTGCGATACGAGGCCGCCACGGCGGACACGGCGTTCGCGGCGCGGGAGGGTCTCGAGCTGCTCGTCGAGACCGCGCGGTTGTGGCGATCGCTGGGACACCACGACGACCAGGGTCGCTTCCGGATCGATGGGGTCACGGGTCCGGACGAGTACAGCGCCCTCGCCGACAACAACGTCTACACGAACCTGATGGCCGAGCGGAACCTCCGCCACGCGGCCGAGGCGGTCGAGCGCCACCCCGACCGTGGCGCCCAGCTGGGGGTCGATCCCGAGGAGGCCGCCGCCTGGCGCGACGCGGCCCGGGCCATGCTCGTGCCCTACGACGACGCCCGCGGCGTCCACCCCCAGTCCGAGGGGTTCACCGAGCACGAGCGGTGGGACTTCGCCCACACGAACAGCGAGCAGTACCCGTTGTTCCTGCACTTCCCCTATTTCGAGCTGTACCGCAGACAGGTGGTCAAGCAGGCCGACCTCGTTCTGGCCCTGCACCTGCGCGGCGATGCCTTCAGCGGCGAGGAGAAGACGCGCGACTTCGACTACTACGAGGCGCTGACCGTCCGCGACTCCTCGCTGTCGGCCTGCACCCAGTCGGTCGTGGCGGCGGAGGTCGGCCACCTCCAGCTGGCCTACGACTACTTCGCCGAGGCGGCGCTGATGGACCTCGAGAACCTCGAGCACAACACCAGCGACGGGCTGCACATCGCCTCGCTGGCGGGCGCCTGGATCGCCGCCGTGGCCGGCTTCGGCGGGATGCGCGACCACGACGGCTCTGTGACCTTCGCCCCCCGCCTGCCCGACCGGCTGAGCCGGCTCGCCTTCGGCGTGTGCTTCTCCGGGCGGCGCCTGAAGATCGAGGTGGACCAGCGTCAGGCTCGCTACTCGCTGCTGGGCGGCGAGGCGGTCGGGATCGCGCACCACGGCGAGGCGCTGACGGTCTCGCCGGATGAGCCCGTCACCCGCCCCGTCCCGCCGGCTCCAGACCGCGACGAGCCCGCCCAGCCGCCGGGACGCGCGCCCCGGCGCAGGCGGCCCGCGGCTCGTAGCTAGCCGGAGGCCGGGGTGCTCTAGGCTGGGTTCGTGGCAGGCCGCGACGCCATGGCCGTCAACCGCACCCACCTGGACAGCTTCCGCATCGACCCGCCGCCAGGCGACCGGCCGGTCGGGCTCGTCGCCTAGGGCGGGAAGGGCCAGGCGATCCGATGGGGACCTGGATCTTCGAGCCCGGCCACACCGAGGCCGAGTTCCGCGCCCGCCATATGATGGTCACCTGGGTCCGGGGCCTGTTCAAGGACATCCACGGAAGGCTCGAGCTGGACTGGGACAGGCCGCTCGACGCCACCTTCCAGGGAGAGATCGACGCCGGCGGCCTGTGGACCGGCGAGCCGGATCGCGATGCGCACCTGCGCAGCGCCGACTTCTTCGATGTCGACAACCATCCCAAGATCACGTTCGCCGGTCGCTTCACCGAGCGCCCGGGCGACACCGCGTTCAAGGGCGAGGCCGACCTGACCATCCGCGGGGTGACCCGGACGGTTCCACTCGACGTCGCGTACCTGGGGGAGTGGAGGACGCCGTTCTGGGTGGGAGAGGAGAACCGAGGCGACATGCGGCGGATCGGCTTCGAGGCCACCACCAAGATCAACCGGCACGACTTTGGCGTCTCCTGGCAGGACGAGCTGCCCGGAGGGGGCGTGGTCGCGAGCATTGAGATCGAGCTGACGCTCGACGTCGAGGCGATCCTGGTCGACGACCTCGAGCGAACGGGCGCTATCGAGTACTACCGCGACGGCTAGATGACCGCCGCCTACACCCTCAGGAACCTCACCGACGTCGAGGACTCGGCCGTGAGGTTCGGGATCGGCGAAGTCCAGGAGGCTCGGTTTGCCAACGACGACCTCGAGGTGGAGCAGACCGGGCTCAGCTACCACCGCCTGCGACCCGGAAGGCGCCAGGGTTTCGGTCACCGACACGAGATGGCCGAGGAGGTCTGCGTCGTCCTTTCGGGGTCCGGTCGCGTCAAGGTCGACGACGAGATCGTCGAGCTGCGGGCGCTGGACGCGATCCGTCTGGCCCCGCAGGTCAGCCGCGCGTTCGAGGCCGGCGACGACGGTCTCGAATTCGTGGTCTTCGGCCCCCGCAGCCCCGGAGACGGCGAGCTGCTCCCGGACTGGTGGACGGATTGACCCGGCGGCCGCCCGCGGGCGCGCTCGAAGCGAGCTTGCGGCGCGTGATCACCGGCGCACGGCCTCAGCCGCCGAGCCGGTCTCGGCCTTCCGGGCCAGGCTCAGCCGCGCCCTGGCGCGCGTGACCGAGCGGGTGAGGGTGCCGATGTCGTAGGCGCCCTGGTGGCGCCTGCCGTTGATGAAGAACGTCGGGGTGCCGGCGACGCCGCTGGCGTCCGCGGTGGCCACATCCTCGGCGATCCGGGGGGCGTACTCGCGTCGCCGCAGCTCGTCCCAGAATCGCTCGACGTCGAGCTCCAGCTCCTCCGCATGCCGCCTGAGGTCGTAGGCCGCGAGCTCGTCCTGATGCCCGAGCAGCCTGTCGTGCATCGTCCAGAATGCGCCCTGGGCGCCGGCCGCCTCCGCCGCCTCTGCCGCCATCTGGGTGTGCGGGTGGACGTCGTTGAGCGGAAGGTTGCGCCATACGTAGCGCAGGTCGTCCCCGAACGAGGCGAGCAGCTCCCGGATCACCACCTCGGCCTGCCCGCAGTAAGAACATTCGTAGTCGCCGTACTCGAGCAGGGTCACGGTCGCGTCCTCGGAGCCGCGAATGTGATCGCGCTCGGGATCCACCTCGTCGGCCAGGTCGAGCAGCTCGGCCGCGGTGCCGGTCAGCTGGCGGGCCCGCACCGAGGCCGGCAGCCTGGCGATCATCCGAAACACCGCCCAGCTGTAGGCCGACGCCACGACCGCCGCCGCCAGCACGCCCAGCTTGGCCTGGTCGAGCTCCCGGCCCTGGAAGGCAATGCTCGAGATGAGCAGCGAAACCGTGAAGCCGATGCCCGCGACGGCGCCCGCCCCGGCCAGGCCGGGCCAGGTGACCAGCAGCCGCGAGCCCCGCAGCCGCGGCCGGGTGGCCAGCCAGGAGGCACCGAGTATGCCCAGCGGCTTGCCCACCACGTAGCCGACCAGGATCCCGAGCGTGATCGGCGAGGTCACCGCCTCCTGGACCAGCTTGCCGTCCAGCGTGATGCCGGCGTTGGCCAGCGCGAACACCGGGACCACGACGAAGCTCGTCCATGGATGCAGCCGGTACTGGAGCCGCTCATTGGGCGATATGGCGGAGGCGACGCTCGCCTGGGCCGAGCGGGCGAGCTCGGGCGTAGGCTGCTCGCGGAACGAGCGTGTGAGCTCCGTGACGCGCTCGAGGTCGCTGCGGGCCGGTGGGTACGCGCTTGCGACCAGCCCGGCGGCCAGGCCCGCGATCGTGGGGTGGACCCCGGACTCCAGCAGCGCGACCCACAGGCCCACGCCCGCCAGCGCCGCGAGTGCCCCCCGCCACCTGGGGGCGTAACGCAGCGCCACCAGGACACACAACAGCCCGGCCGCCACGACGAGGGGGATCACCGAGACCCTCTGCGTGTAGGCGGTGCCGATCACCAGCAGGGCGACCAGGTCGTCCACCACGACCATGGTGAGCAGGAATACCCGCAGGCGGGTGTTCCCCGAAGGCGCCACCAGCGCGAGCACGCCCAGCGCGAAGGCGGTGTCCGTCGACATGGCGGCGGCCCAGCCGTTCGCCCCGGATCCTCCGGCGTTGAACGCCACGTAGATCGCCACGGCCGCCGTCATCCCGCCCAGTCCCGCGAGCACCGGGAGCGCCATGCGCCGGCGCTCGCGCAGCTCGCCGAGATCGAGTTCGCGCTTGGCCTCGAGCCCCACCACCAGGAAGAAGAACGTCATGAGCCCCTCGTTGACCCAGTGGCGCAGGTCCATCGAGATGCCCGCGCCCCCGAGCCGGATCGAGAGCGTGGTGGCCCAGAACGACTCGTAGGAGCTCGACCACGGCGAGTTGGCCCAGACCAGGGCCGCGACCGTGGCGCCCAGCAGCACGACGGCGCCGCCGGTCTCGGTGTTCAGGAAGTCCCTGACCGGCGCCGCCAGGTTGCGCGCCCAGGAGGTGCGCCCCCTGAATGGAGCGGTGCGGGCCGGCGCGGATCCGTCGGGTCCGTCGCCAGTCGCGGACGCGGCTCGTGCCGGCGGGGTCATCCGCGCCGGGGTTGGAGGGATGCCGCCTCGACGTTCTGCAGGCGGACCTGCCCGCGGGCGACCAGCTTGCCGTCCTCGGGCCGGCGCAGCTCGACCTGCCACAGCTGCTGCGAGCGACCCTGGTGGACCGGAACGGCGACGACCTGCAGCCGCCCGGCTCGATGGGGTCGCAGGAAGTCGGTGGAGTTGGCCACGCCGACCGTCTCCAGCCCGCGATCCTTGACTGCCTCGTGGGCCCCGGTGGTAGCGAAGGTCTCGATCGCCGTCGCGTACAGGCCGCCGTGCACCAGCCCCCAGGGCTGGTGGTGGCGATCGTCGGCGGCGACCGATCCCCGCACCAGTGTCGGGGTGCGCTCGTCGAACTCGATGTCGAGCAGCGACATCAATTCGCTTGCTCGGGTGAGGTCGGTCAAAACGCGAGCTCCTGGTCGAGCGCCCGGATCAGTCTGACGACGCGGAGGACGGGCCGACCGATCCGGTGGACGGACCGCCTTTCTACTACGGTCGGCTCGACGCGTGCCGAGACGACGCCTCGAACCGATGAATCCGCCGCGCCCAGACGGTCTGGTCGTGAAGTCGACGAAAGGAGGGCCGCGTGCCCGCTCGGGACCGCCTGAAGCTCGCCCGCGACAGCTACGCCGCCTACGAGTCCGGTGATCGCGATGTCCTGGAGGAGCTGCTGAGCGACGACTTCACCTTCTCCAGCCCCTACGACGTGGGGATCGACCGCGGGACGTACTTCGAGCGCTGCTGGCCCAACGCCGAGCTCATCGAGGCATTTGAGTTCAAGCGGCTCGTGGAGGCCGGCGACGAGGTCATCGTCACCTATGAGAGCACCAAGACCGACGGGCGCCGGTTCCGCAACACCGAGGTGCTGACGTTCGAGGGCGACCGCATCCGCAGGGCGGAGGTGTACTTCGGGTGGGACCTCGAGTGAGCTCGCCCGCCTCCCCCGAGGTCGCGGTCGTCGGAGCCGGCATCGTCGGGCTCGCGACCGCGTACGCGCTGAGGGAGCGCGACGTCCCGGTCAGGCTGTACGAGTCGGGCCTCCCTGGCAGCGGGCAGTCCGCCGGGGAGTCGCGGATCTTCCGCCATGCGCACGACGATGACCGCCTGGTGGAATGCGTCCGCCGCAGCCGCGCCATGTGGGACGACTGGGTGGAGCGGTTCGGGGTCGAGCTGCTGTCGTCGGATGGCGCGGTGGCGATCGGCGCCCCGGTCGAGGACCGCCTGAAGGTGCTCGACCGGGTGGGCGGCGTGCCGGCGCGCCCCATCGACTCGGCCGAGCTGGCCGACCGCATGCCCCTCCTGGCGCGCTACTCGGGCCCGGCCATGTTCGACGAGGGCGGTGGAGCGATCCGCACCGGCGCCGCGGTGTCGGCGCTGACCTCCGAGCTGGGCAGCGCCATCGTCGCCGAGGAGGTCATCTCGCTGCGCCTCCGCCGCGGAAGCGTCGTCGAGGTGCGCAGCGTCAACCGGTGCGACGAATACGCCCACGTCATCGTGTGCGCCGGACGAGAGACAGCACGGCTGGCCGAGAGCGTGGGGCTGTCGCTTCCAATCCGGCTGGCGGCCCACGTGCGGCTGACCTTCGAGGTCAGGGCCGACCCTCCGGCTCGGATCGCCTGCCTCCAGGACGGCAGCGGCGAGTTCGGGGAGGTCGGGGTGTACGCCACGCCGCTGCCGGGCAATCGCCGGTACGCGGTGGGGCTCAGCCAGGCCGTCGAGGTTCGCGACGACGGCGCGTTCGCCGATCCGGCCGAGCTGGCGTCGCTCGCCGATCGAGCGCGCGCCTACGTCGAGAGGGCGCTGCCGGGCCTGGACCCCCAGCCCACCGGGTTGGTGCACTGCTGGGTGACCGACCTGCCCTGGAGCCAGGACGGTCTCGCGGTGTGGAGTGCGGAGGGCATCCTGTTCGCGGCCGGCCACAATCTGTTCAAGCAGGCGCCGTGGCTGGGCGCGGCGCTCGCCCACGCGGCGGCCACCGGCGATCCCGTCGATTCCCGGCTGGCGCCTGAGGCGAAGCTGGGGGAGCCGCCGTCGTGAGTCCCGCCTAGGACGGCCGCAGGGACTCGGCGAACCCCTGGCGCCAGCCGGGGTGGCCGGGCCGCCAGCCCAGCTCCCGGGTCGCCGCCCGGTTCGACGCGCCACGCTGCTCGGTAACGACCGACACGGCCAGAGGGCCGGCCGCGAGCCGGGCCAGCCAAGCCGGCACCCGCCGGGGCGCCGGCGCCCCCAGCAGCCGAGCGTAGGCGGGGAGCCACTCGCGATAGGCGACCGGCGCGTCATCGACCACGTTGTAGATCCCGGGAGGACCGCCCTGGACCGCGGCGACCGTGGCGCCGGCGGCGTCCTCGACGTGAAGCCAGGAGATCAGTCCTCCTCCTCCACCGATCAGCGGGAAGCGCCGGCGCCGGACCTGCTCGGCTATGTCTCCGTCGCGCGCGTACCACGTCCCGGGCCCGTAGAGCGCGCCGTAACGCAGGATCAGCCCGTCGAGCCCCGCGGCCCCCATGACCGTCCGCTCGAGCTCCAGCAGCGCCGCGACCACCCCGTCGAACGGCGCCGGCGCGTCCGTCCACGGGCGTGCGGCCTCGTCCTTGATCGGCCCACCCTCGGGCGCGTAGAGAAAGGCGACGCTCTGGGCCACCAGCCGGCGCGCGCCGTGCCCCAGCGCCGCCTCCACCAGGTTGCGCGTCCCTTCGGTGCGCAGGCGGTTGGTGGCATCGGCCTCCTTGCGCAGCCGGCTGTAGCGCTCGGGAAGCTCGGTCAGCTCGTGGACCACGACCTCGGGACGAGAGGACGCCACCGCGCGGTCGACGGCCTGGCGGTCGAGCGCGTCGCAGACCACCGGCATGGCCCCGGCGGCCTCGAGGGAGCCCGCCTTCTCGGGTGAGCGCGTCATGGCGGTCACCTCGTGGCCGGCACGCAGGAGGGCCGCCACCAGCGGGCGCCCGATGGCGCCGGTGGCTCCGGCGACGAAGACCCTCAACGAGCTTCCCGTCTCCGCGGCCATTCGCCGGTCAGGCCGCGGCCAAGCCGAGCCCGGCGCTGAGGAGAGAGATGATCGCCCCTCCCACCGTGACCGACACGAACGACCGCGCGAAGCTGGTCCGGAAGAACTTGTAGCGCAGCCAGGCCAGCACGAGCAGCTCGACGGTCACCACCACCACGGCGAGCACCAGCGCGACCTGGTAGTTGGAGATCAGGAAGGGCAGCGTGTGGAAGACGCCGCCTATGAAGGTGCCACCGCCGGTGATGGCGCCGCGCAGCATGGGGTGGCCGCGCCCGGTGAGGTCGCCGGTGTCGGACAAGCCCTCCGAGAACGCCATGCTGACCCCGGCGCCGAGGGCGGTGGCCATCCCGGTGAAGAAGGCGGTGATCGGACGGTGGGTGGCGAGCACGACGGCGAAGATCGGGGCCAACGTGGAGAGCGACCCATCCATCAGCCCGCTCAGGGCCGGCTGGACGCGCTGCAGGAGGAACGACCGGCCGTGGATGTCGGTCTGCAGGTTGAAGCGAATGCGTTTCATGGCGCCATTGTCAAGCAGGCGGGCCGGAGGGACGACCGGAGCTCGCCGCGGCCGGGCGGCGGGGACGGTGAGGCCGGCTACGGCTCGGTGGTGCCGGCGGCTGCCGGCGGGGAAGGAGCGTCCTCCTCCTGGCGTTGCTCGCTGAGCGCCACGGCGGAAACGCTCGCAAGCCGCCGCCGAATCACCGTGGCCTGCCGGTGTGCCGCGCATCCCGGCCGGCATCGGAAACCGTCAGGGGTCGGACGACGAGACGATCGGCTGGGTGGGCCGACCCCCGACGGGGAACACTTGCTGTCAGTGGGCCCCGGGCATCAACAGCGCGTTGGCTAGGTCACTCGCCGGCCAGGTCGTCGTGGTCACGGGCGCCTCGGCCGGGGTAGGGCGTGCCACGGCCCGGGCGTTCGCCCGACACGGGGCGAACGTCGCCCTCCTGGCTCGGAGCAATCCCGGCCTGGAGGAGGCCGTTCGGGAGGTCGAGCAGCACGGGGTGCGCGCGCTGGCCATTCCCACCGACGTCGCGAACGCCGCCCAGGTGGAGGAGGCGGCAGACACCGTGGAGCGCGAGCTCGGGGACATCGCGGTATGGGTCAACGATGCGATGGCGACCATCTTCGCGCGAACCTGGGACATCGAGCCCGAGGAGATCCAGCGGGCCACGAACGTCACGTACCTCGGCGCGGTGCACGGGACCTTGAGCGCGCTGCGCCGGATGCGTCCGCGCGACCGGGGCACGATCGTGCAGGTGGGGTCCGCGCTGGCTTACCGCGCGATCCCGCTTCAGGCCGCGTACTGCGGCGCAAAGCACGCGCTGCGCGGCTTCACCGACTCGCTCCGATGCGAGCTGATGAGCGAGAGCTCGAACGTCTGGGTCACCACCGTCCACCTGCCCGGGCTGAACACGCCGCAGTTCAGCTGGGTACGCGCACGCGGGCTGCCGCACACGCCTCGCCCGGTTCCGCCCGTCTATCAGCCGGAGGTGGCCGCGGACGGAGTCGTATGGGCGGCCCAGCACAGGCGCCGCGAGGTCTGGGTCGGCGGCTCGACCGTCGCGACGATATGGGGAAACAAGCTGGTCCCCCAGCTGGCCGATCGGTATCTCGCCCGGACCAACATCAAGGCCCAGCAGACGGGCGACTCGGTCACGCCCGGACGCCAGGACTATCTGTTCGAGCCGGTCGCCGAGGACCGCGGTGCTCGGGGGCAGTTCGACTCCGAGGCCAAGCCGAGGTCGCTGCAGTTGAACGCGACCAAGCACCGCGGCGTCCTCCTGGGGGCTGCGACCGGCCTTCTGGCCGCAGCGGCCATCCTCGGGGCCAGAAGCAGCTGACGGGTGCCCGCCGAGACGTCGGACGACCACCCCGGTATGGAGGCTGACCTCCGTGTCGCCGTGCGCGGGCACGCGGCACACGTCGGTTCTCGGACACGGCGCGTCCGGGCGCTGACCGCGTCATCCGGACCTGCCCGTGCTCCGGGTAATGACAGGAGACAGTGTTGTCCGTTTGTCTACGCCGGCTCGCCCGGGGCGCTGGGTTGGTGGCCGTCTACCCGGTTCGGAAGGCGGCGGCGGGACAGCGTCTCAGCGCCGAGCTCCGCGAACCTCGACCATCCGCCCTGCACGTGTTGGCGTCACGGCCATCCGCGATGCAAGTGATGGCTGGGCCGTCCACTGCACGGGTCATCCCGCGGACGCCGGAGGTTGCCGTCACCCAGTTCGGCGACCGCCTGCCGGAGCACGCGGGCGCGGCCTGAGACAGGACGGGGCGAAGCGGGCCGGACCTTCGGCGATCCCCGTGCCGCGCCTGGGCGATCGGTCCTCGCCCGGACCGTCGGGCCACGACGGGCTGAAATTCGAGGTCCGGACGCTTACCGCCGACGGCCGGATGATGGGCCTGGCCGGGTACCGTCGCTCAGCGGCATGTTGGCGACGGCGAGGCAGCCCGGATGAAGCCCACGGTCACGGTCAACGTCAAGACCGACGACGATCTGGTGGAGGGCGGCGCCGAAGCCCCGGTGACGCTGGCCACCGGAGAGCCCGTCCTGGCCGCGGTGCAGCTGGCCGCCGACGTCTTCGGCTGCACCGGGCTGAGTTGCTGGCTTTGGCACGACGACGGCTGGCTGCCGTCAATCGGCCGGTGGTCCGAGACGCACGTGCGAGAGGGAGCCACCCTCGAGCTCCGGCGCCGAAGCGACATCTGCCACATCCCTCCGGTGTCCGGCGACGGTTGGTAGCAGCGCCGGGCGCGCGCCTGCGGGCCCAGACCGGGCGCGCGACGCGGCGTTCCCGGGTGTAGGCTCGCGCGCCGGCGCCCGATTCCCACGTCAGGAGGCAGCGATGGCGAAGACCATCCCCGACGGTTACCCGCGAGTCATGCCCCACCTCATCGTAGACGGCGCCGCCGAGGCGATCGATTTCTACCGCTCGGTGTTGGGCGCCACCGAGCGCATGCGCATGCCCGCCCCTGGCGACAAGATCGGCCACGCCGAGCTGCAGATCGGCGAGTCGGTGGTCATGCTGGCCGACGAGTTCCCGGGCATGGACGCACGCGGGCCCAAGGCGGTTGGCGGCACTCCGGTGACCCTGTACGTGTACGTGGATGACGTCGATGGCGTGTTCGAAGCCGCCGTCGCGGCCGGCGCACGACCGCTTCGCCCGGTGGAAGACCGCTTCTACGGGGACCGCTCAGGCCAGTTCGAGGACCCGTTCGGCCACCGCTGGGACGTGGCCACCCACGTCGAGGACGTCCCCCCGGACGAGATGGCCGAGCGCGCGGCGACGGCCATGTCCGGCGGCTGAGCCGGGCCGGCCCAAGCGGCCGCGGGGGAGGCGCTCACAGCCCGGGCCGACCTCAGTCGTCGCACGCGTAGAGCG
>DATFPO010000025.1:0-4383 GCA_035264745.1 Solirubrobacteraceae bacterium
CCTCCCGCGCCGGCGCGGCGGGCGAGCTCGACGCCGCCGCGGCGGCCGCCCTGACCTCCTCGGTGGAGGGCGCCTGCATCCCGGTCTCGGTCGGCTGCTCTGTGCCGTCGGCCGGGGTCGCCGGCCCTGCGACATCCTCCAGCCGGAACAGCACGACGGTGATGTTGTCGCGGCCGCCGCGCCGGTTGGCCTCGTCGATGAGCGCCTGCCCGGCGCGCTGGAGGTCGGGCGTCTCACGCAGCAGCTCGACGATGCGCGCCTCGTCGACCATCGAGGTCAGACCGTCGCTGCAGAGCAGGAACACGTCGCCGGCCTGCGCGCGGAACGTCCAGGTGTCCACATCCACGACCGCCTCGGGGCCCAGCGCGCGGGTGATGACCGAGCGCTGCGGATGCTCCTCGGCCTCGGCCTCGGTGAGCTTGCCCCGGCGCACCAGCTCGCCCACCAGCGAGTGGTCGCGGGTCATCTGCTCGAGGTCGCCGTCGCGCATCCGGTAGGCGCGCGAGTCGCCGACGTGCGCGATCGAGACCTCGTCGTCGGCCACGTAGGCGGCGGTCATGGTGGTCCCCATCCCGGCGCGAGCCGGATCTGACTGGGCCAGCTCGTGTATGTGCTCGTTGGCCTCCCGTATCCGACCCGCCAGGCGCTCCTCCGGAGTGCCGCCGTCGGGCAGGCCGTCCTCGAGCGCCTCCACCACCATCTTCGAGGCGACCTCGCCGGCGCGCGCTCCGCCCATGCCGTCGGCCACCGCGAACACCGGCGGCCGCGCGAACACGTTGTCCTCGTTGCTTCGGCGCTGGCGGCCCGGGTCGCTCTTCTGGAAGTACTGGGCGACGCGCAGCACGGTCAGTGCACGTAGGAGAACTCGTTGTCGCCGATCCGGATCCGGTCGCCGGGGTGCAGCGGCTGGGGCCCGGTCAACGGCTCGCCGTTCAGGTAGGTGCCGTTGGTCGAGCCCAGGTCCTCGATCACCAGCACGTCACCCTGGCGCTCGATGCGGGCATGGCGTGAGGAGGCGAATGGATCCTCGACGCGGATGTCGGCCGCCGACCCGCGCCCCAGGACGGCGCCGTGGGCCACCTCGTACTCCGCCCCGGACTTCAGCCCGGCGGCTTGCTCGACCCGCAGCCGCGGATCCAGCCCGTCCAGCGGGTCCGGGCCCAGCCCGGAGATCGCGCTGTGCATGCCGGTCGCGTCCGGCGGGGTCTCCGGGGCCGCCACCCCGCCCCGCAGGTCCCGCAGGGTGCTGCGGGCGATCCAGAGCAGGAACAGGTAAAGGACGAGCAGGAAGCCGAACTTCAGCGCCACCGAGACGGGCTCGAGCACCATGCCGCTACTCCAGCTCGAAGCGCACCTTGGCGGTGCCCAGCTCGATCCGCTCTCCGCCCCGCAGCGGGGCGGCGCCGCGGATCCGCCGGCCGTTCACGGTGACGCCGTTGGTCGATTCGAGGTCGACGATGGTCCATCCGTCGTCGCCGGGACGCACCTCGGCGTGCCGGCGCGAGACGTTGCTGTCGCCCAGCACGATGTCGCAGTCGCGGCTGCGCCCGATGACCGCGCCGCTGCGCCCGACCACCAACCGCCGGCCCTCGGAGACGACCAGGGCCTTGGCCGCGGCCGCCGGCGCGGGGTCGGCCGACCGGCGCAGCCGATCGGCGCTGTAGATCATGGTGTGGCCGGCCTCCCCTTGCTCCGGCTCGGCGCGATCGTCGGCGGCGGGCCTGACCAGCCGCGCCTGGATGCCGAACTCGCCCAGCGACAGGCGGTCGTCGGTGTGGAAGGCCACCTGGGGACGCGACAGCAGCGCGAGCTTCTCCAGGCGGGCATGCTCGAGCAGGTAGCCCTCGAGCTCCTTGACCAGGGCGTCCTCGTAGTCCACGAAGCGGTCGCGATCCTCGGGTGAGACATAGACCGCGTACTCGTTCGGGACGTAGACGCGCGACACCGAGATGGCCTTGTGCTCCTCCATCTCGCGGGCCAGCTTGCGCGCGATCTCCACGGGGCGCAGCTCAGAGCGGAACGCGCGCCCGAACGCGCCCTCTACGAGGCCCGCGATCTTGGTCTCCAGGTTCTTCAGAACGCTCATGGCTGGCTCGCGGGCTGCGCGAGACAGGATGCTAGTGGCCGGCGTCCGCGCGCGGCGGTGGCGGCTCCGCCGCGTTGAGCCACCGCAGCGCCAGCGCCAGGACTCCGGCGGCGATGGCGCCCGCCACCCACCCGCTGGGGGCTACGGCGGCACCGCCGGCCGCCTGCACGCCGGCTGCGGCGGCTGCGGCGGCTGCGGCGGCTGCACCGGATGCCAGCGCGGTCGCCCACACCACCGCCGCCAGCAGGTCCGCGGCTAGCGACCTGCCGCGCACCAGCCAGGGCAGCGCCGCGGCGGCGAGCGCCCAAACCGCGGCCAGAGCCAGGCCGCCTCGGGCCGCGGGCCACACGGCATGCACCGCGGCGTCGACGGCCGACCCCCTCCAGTCCGCGATGCCCGAGGCGCCGGGTGGCCGGCCCAGGTACAGCTTTTGGGTCAGCAGCGCGTCGGCGAGTACGAGCCACCAGGCGCCTAGCGCCCCGAGCGCGGCACGGCGGGTCGGACCGCGCACCTGGCCGGCGAGCGCGGGGAACGCCCCGGCCAGTCCGGCCAGCCCGAGCAGCGGCGCCAGCGCCGGAGCCGACCACAGCCGTCCGGACCTGGGCAGCAGCAGGGGACAGGCCGCGAGGGCCGCGAGCAGGACCAGCGCCGTTCCCGGTTGGGGGCCCGGGCCCAGCAGCGTCCAGGCGACCGCGGCGGCGGCGGCGGCCAGCCAGGCGACCCGCGGCAGCAGGAGCACGCCGACCGCCACACCGGCAGCCAGGGCGGACGCGCTCAGCGGCGGAGGTGCGCCCAGCGTGGTGGCGGCGCCGGCTAGCAGGCCGGCGCCCACGGCGGTGGCGATGCGGCCGGTCCAGCGCGGGATGCGGGGCGCCCGCCAGCTCGGCAGCGCCAGTGTCCCTCCCTCGTCGCTGAGCCAGGACATCCCGGTCTCCAGGGCACGGCGCAGATCGGCCAGCGAGCCGCGGTCCTGTGGCCGCGGCTGCAGGCAGCGATCCACCGCGGAGACCAGGTCGCGGGGCAGGTCGCGGCGCGCTCTGCCCAGCGACGGCAGCACCGCGCCCAGGCGGCGCGCCGTCGCCGCCGGCCCGGCGCCCCGGACCGGGTGGGTCCCGGCGAGCGCCTCGTACAGGACCAACCCCAGGGCGTAGACGTCCGCCTCGCGCCCAACGCGCCGGCCCTCGGCCTGCTCGGGCGCCATGTAGGCGAGCGTGCCGACCACGTCGCCGGTTCGGGTGAGCGGTTCGTCGCCGGCCAGGCGGGCGACCCCGAAGTCCGTGAGCTTGGCCACCGCGAGCGGGCCCTCCGGCTCGTCGGGGACGATGACGTTCTGCGGCTTGACGTCGCGGTGGATCACGCCCCGCTCGTGGGCGTGGGCCAGGGCGCCCGCCACAGCCAGGCCGATGCGGGCGATGTCGCGATCGGACAGGGCTCCGGCGGCGATCAGCTCGCCCAGGGTGCGGCCGCGGACCACCTCCGAGATCAGGTAGTGGCTCTCGTCGTCGGCGCCGGCCTCGTAGAGCGTGACGACCGCCGGATGGCTCAGGCGCGCCGCGGCGAGCGCCTCGCGCTGGGCCCGGTCCCCGGCGTCCCGGTCCTCGCGGACGCGCGGCACCGCCTTGACCGCCACCTCACGCCCGAGACGCTCGTCTCGAGCCAGCCAGACCGCTCCGAAGCCGCCGGCGCCGATGCGGCGCTCGAGCCGGTAACGGCCGAGCACCAGCCTCCCGTCCGCCTGGCCGAAGGGCAGACCGGAGCCGGGCTCGGAGGGCCCTGGAGCCACCGGCGCGGTGGCGCCGGGGAGCGTCGGAGCGGTGTCCACCTCACGCCGGTTTCTACAGGTCGGCCTGGCTCCCTGCCACGACGTGGAGGGCGTCGCCCGGGGCCGCGCGGCCTGGCAAGGCGACATCACGCCGCCGAGCCGGGCATACTTCGCGCGCCCGGGTCTCCCAAGGAGCGAGAAGATTGTCCTTCTTCGACGAGGGTGACGAGCCCCGCCGGAGCCCACGCCCCCGGCGGCCCGCCAGTGGGACCGTCCGGGTCGAGCCCCAAACCGTGCGCATGCGTCAGGGCGCGGCGCTGGTGGGCGTGCTGGTGCTGGCCATCCTGCTCGGTCTGGCGATCAGGGGCTGCGTCAGCGGTGCCAAGAAGCGCTCGCTGCGCGAGTACGCCCAGAACGTCTCCTCGCTGATGCAGGAGTCCGACAACCAGGTCGGCAAGCCGTTCTTCCAGCAGCTCTCGGGGGCCGGAGGCAGCGGCAACGCCCTCAACCTCGAGACGCAGGTCAACCAGCTGCG
>DATFPO010000026.1:0-2147 GCA_035264745.1 Solirubrobacteraceae bacterium
GGTTGGCCGCCCCCGCGAGCTGGGGCAGGCGATCGGCGAGTTCGCCCGCTGGGCGGTTGACCAGCGCCCCGAGGTGCTGGAGCGCGAGCACGATCTCGACCGGCGCGCCGCCCGTAACCTCGTCGATTTCCTGCGCGAGCAGCAGGCCGCCACGCGGGTGCTGCCCTCCGACCGCACCATCGTCGTCGAGCGCTTCCGCGACGAGATCGGCGACTGGCGGTTGTGCATCCTGTCTCCCTACGGCGGCCGCGTCCACGCGGCCTGGGGACTCGCCCTGTCCGCCCGGATCCGCGACGAGCTGGGCCTGGAGTCGGACGCGATCTGGTCCGACGACGGAATCATCGTCCACCTGCCGGACGCCGACGATCCCCCCGGCGCCGATCTGATCATGATCGAGCCCGACCAGTTGGAGGACCTGGTGGTCGGCGAGCTGGGCGGGTCGGCGCTGTTCGGTGCCCGCTTCCGCGAGAACGCCGCCCGAGCGCTTCTCATCCCCCGGGCGTATCCCGGGCGGCGCACGCCGCTGTGGCAGCAGCGGCTGAAGGCCCAGACGCTCCTGGAAGTCGCCCGGCGCTACGGGCAGTTCCCGCTGGTCCTCGAGACCTACCGGGAATGCCTGCGCGACGTGCTCGACCTCACCGGCCTGCAAGAGCTCCTCCGGGCGCTCCACCGCCGCGAACTGTCGCTCGTCGAGGTGGAGACGCCGACGGCGTCGCCGTTCGCCTCCTCGCTGCTGTTCGACTACGTCGCCACCTACATGTACGAGGGCGACACGCCCAACGCCGAGCGCCGGGCCGCCGCCCTGTCCCTGGATCGCGACCTGCTGCGCGAGCTGCTCGGGCAGGAGGAGCTGCGCGAGCTCATCGACATCCAGGCGCTCGCGGCGGTCGAGGACGATCTCCAGCATCGCTCCGCATGGGCCCGCGCCGCCAACCGCGACGCCCTGCATGAGGTGCTGCGCCGGGTGGGCGACCTGACCACCGCCGAGGCGGCCGAGCGCGTGATGGAGGGGGTCGCCGTCGAGCCTCTTCTGACCGAGCTCGAGCGCGAGCGCCGCGCGATCCGCCTCCGGCTGGCCGGGGAGCAGCGCTGGGTGCCGGCCGAGGACGCGGGCCTGTACCGCGACGCCCTGGCGGCGGTGCCGCCGGGGGGGCTGCCGGACTCGTTCCTGGTCGAGGTCCCCGACGCGCTGGCACAGCTGGTCCGCCGTCACGCCCGGACCCATGGCCCGTTCACCACGGCGGAGCTGCGGGACCGCTACGGGGTGGATCCCGGCTCGGTGCTGCGAGAGCTCGAGCGTGCCGACGAGCTCGTCCGCGGTGAGCTGCGACCCGGAGGCACCGAGCGGGAGTGGTGCGACCCAGAGGTGCTGCGGCGCCTGCGGCGGGCCTCGCTGGCGGTCCTGCGCCGGGAGATCGAGCCTGCCGACCAGAGCGCGCTGGCGCGCTTCCTACCCTCCTGGCAGGGAGTGGACCGCCATCCGCCCGGCGGAGCCGGCCCGGACCGGCTGCGCGAGGTCCTGGTCCCCCTTCAGGGCCTGGCCCTACCCGCCGACTCCTGGGAGCGCGACATCCTGCCGCGACGGACCGGGGCCTATTCCCCTTCGTGGATGGACCAGTTGTGCGCCGCCGGCGAGCTGGTGTGGATCGGGGCGGGATCGCTCGGGCGCCACTCCGGACGCGTCGCGATCTACTTCCGCGACGACGCCGGCCTGCTCGGACCGCCCCCGGTTCGCGGCGACCCACCGGGCGAGCCCTCTCACGACGCGGTGCGCGACCGCCTGGCCGCGGGCGCGTGCTTCTTTACCGACCTGCTCATTGACGTGGACCTGGCCCCAGAGGCGCTTCAGGAGGCGCTGTGGGATCTGGCCTGGGCGGGCGAGGTGACCAACGATGCGTTCGCGCCCCTGCGCGCGCCCCGGCTCACGCTCGCCCGGGCCCGGGGCGCGGCCTCCGGTCGGGCCGGTCGGCGCTTCGCCTCCCGGCGCGCCGGGACGGCGGCTCAGGTCCAGGGCCGCTGGTCGCTCACCGCGCCGCTGTTCGCCGCGCCCGCGGATCCCGGCCAGCGCCGCCGCGCCCAGGCCGAGGTGTTGCTCGAGCGCTACGGCATCGTGACCCGTGAGCTGGTGCGGGCTGAGGGCGTGCCCG
>DATFPO010000027.1:0-1945 GCA_035264745.1 Solirubrobacteraceae bacterium
CGTCCTTCGTCACAGGTCGGCGGCGCGCTCCACGAAGTCGCGCCACCGCGCCCCCTGATCGCGGCGCCAGCCTTCGTCGCGACGAGGCTCGACCCGCTCGCCGACCGGAACCCGCTGCGCGATCGCCGCGGTGTCCGGCCAGATCCCGGCGCCCACCGCGGCCAGCGCGGCGGCGCCTGCCACCGTCGCGTCCACGGCCCCCCGCTCCACCGGCACGCCGGCGGCGTCGGCCTGGAGCTGGAGCAGCAGGCGGTCGCGGGTGAGGCCGCCGTCCACCCGCAGGACGTCGACATCGACATCCTCGCCCACCGCCTCGACCACGTCCGCCACCCGCCAGGCGATCGCCTCCAGCGCCGCCCGGGCCAGGTGGGGTACGCGGGTTCCCGACGTCAGCCCGGCGATCACCGCGCGGGCCGTCGGGCGCCACCAGGGCGCGCCCAGGCCGGCCAGCGCCGGCAGCACCCGCACGCCGTCGGCGTCCTGGACCTCGCCGGCGCGGGCGACCAGCCTCGCCGGGTCGTCCTCGAGCCCCAGGTCGCGGGCCAGCCAGTCGATCAGGGCCCCCGCGGTGAAGACGCCGCCGTCTATGGCCCACTCCACGCGGCCGTTCACCCGCCAGGCGACGGTGGGCAGCAGGCCGCCACGCGGAGTCGGCCGCTGCTCGCCGACGTGGGCGAGGACGAACACGCCGGTGCCGTACGTGGCCTTGATCCGCCCGGGCTCGACGCAGCCGGCGCCCGCCAGCGCCGCCTGCTGGTCCACGCAGCGGGCCCGCAGCGGCAGCTCCACCGGCCAGGACGGATGGCGCAGGACGCCCAGGTCGCCCGCCGTGTCGGCAATCCGTGGCAGCGCCTCGCGGGGGACGCCGAAGATCTCCAGCAGCCCGGGATCCCACTCCGGCGCCCCGAGCTGGGTGCGCGAGGCCGTCGAGGAGTCGGTGGCGAACCCGGCCCCGAGCCGGTCGCACAGAAAGGAGTCGACGGTGCCGAGCCGCAGGGTTCCGGCGTCCCGGGCGTTCCGAACGGCCTCGTCGTGCTCGAGCAGCCAGGCCAGCTTTCCCGCCGAGAAGTAGGGGTCCAGCGGCAGTCCGCTGCGCTCGCGCACCTCGTCCCCGCGACCGTCGACCTCCAGGCGGTCGAGGACCTCCTGCGAGCGCTTGTCCTGCCAGGTCACGACCGGCGTGAGCGCGCGGCCGGTCTCGGCGTCCCAGGCCAGGACCGATTCCCCCTGATGGTCGAGCCCGCATGCCGCCACCTCGCCGCTCGCCTCGCGCAGGAGCTGCGCCACGGCGTCCACGACCGCCTCCAGCACCTCCTCGGGGTCCTGCTCGACCCAGCCCGGCCGCGGGTGGCGCAGCGCCTTCTCCCGCCTGGCTTCGGCCTGCGGCCGCAGGTCGGCGTCGAACAGCGAGGCCTTGACCGCCGAGGTCCCCTCGTCGATGCCCAGCAGGAGGCTCATCCCGCGACGTGCTCCGCGGTTCGCCGCCACCATGGCCCCATCGTCGGCGCCGCCTCGCCGCGCTCGAGCGGGCGCTCGGGGCCCAGGCGGAGACCGAGTCCCTCGACCAGCCCGCAGACGTGCTCGGCGATGCCGAGCGAGGCGGTGAGCCCGGTGGAGCGGATCGCGGCCACGTTGATGAGAGCGTCGCAAGCCCAGGACCGGCCGATCAAGTAATTGACGCCGCGACCGGCGGGGCGCAGCCCGGCGTAGGCGCCGATCGGCTCGGCACCGTCCAGCGGCGGGTGCATCGCGACCGCCCTGGGCATGATCTCGTCGCGGGCGTCGGGGCGGACCGACCAGTCGTTCTTGACCTCCTGGTCCACGGCGGTGGGCCCGGCCACGATCCTGCCGTCCACGGTCGGGAACACGAGCACCCCCTTCGTCCCCCGGTTGGGCACCGGCAACAGGATCCGTTCCAGCGGGCGTCCATCCGGGGGATCGAAGA
>DATFPO010000028.1:0-3934 GCA_035264745.1 Solirubrobacteraceae bacterium
GACGCCCTGCGCAAGTGCGGCCCGCTGGTCGCGCGGCGCCGGGAGGCCGTCGTCGCAGAGCGTGGCCGGGCCATGGAGGCGCTCTCCGATCTCCCGCTCGACGTGTTTCCCAGCCAGGCCAACTTCCTCTGGCTGCGCGCCCGGGGGCTGAGCGGTCACGAGCTCCCCGCCCGGCTGGGCCGCTCGCGGGTGATCGCCCACCTCGGCGCCGAGGTGGGCTCCCCCGATCACATCCGGGTGGCCCTCCAGAGCCGCAGCGCCACCGACCGGCTGGTGGAGGCGCTCAAGCGAGCCGTCGCGTAGCGCCGGCTCCAGTGTGACCGGGCCGGCTTCGCCGGCCCTCCAAGCCCTCACAGCTCCGGTCGCGGACCGCCCGAGCGAATAGCTCGCTTCGCTGTTCGGGCCGTTACCGTCGGCTTCGCCGGCCCTCCAAGCCCTCACAGCTCCGGTCGCGGACCGCCCGAGCGAATCGCTCGCTTCGCTGTTCGGGCCGTTACTAGTCCGCCGATTGCCGCAGCAGCGCGCCGGTCGTCTGCTCGAGGATCTTGCGCCAGGCCCCCGTGCGCTCGCGCTCGGCGGCGAAGTGCTTGACCACCTTGCGCACGCGGGTGGCCGATATCTCGATCCCGTGGCGCTCGCAGATCTCGCGGAAGTGGTGGTAGTCCTTGGCCAGCCGCAGGGTGACCGACTCGAACCCGTGCCGTGCGATGTCCAGCCGCGAGGCGAAGTTCAGGATGCTGGTCCTGAACATCAGCTCGTCGTCCGGCTCGGGCTCGATCAGGACGATGTCGACCCCCGGATAGCGCTGCTCCCACTGGCGGGCGACCTCGTGGAGGCGCTGGTAGGCCAGCAGCTTGAACGCCTGGTAGCCGATCTGGGGGAACCCCATGTCCGAGACCCGTCGCACCTTGGATCCGGTCAGCGTGGGGATCCGCTTGGAGAAGTCGTTGACGTAGGGGACGAGTGGGTTGACCACGACCACGAACTTGGCGCCCGCCTCCACGGCGATGTCGATGTTCGTGGTCGAGACGATGCCGCCATCGACCAGCTCGCGGCCCCTGATCTCGACCGGGCGGTAGACCATGGGCAGGGCGGTGGAGGCCTTCACCGCGGACGAGATGGGAACGTCGTCCCAGCCAGCCGCGCCGAACACGATCCGCTCGCAGGTGTCCAGGTCGGTGGCGGCCAGGTACAGCTCCCGGCCCAGCAGACGGAAGTCGTCCGTGCGATCGGGATCGCTGAGGACGCTTCGCATGTAGCGCTCGATGCCCGATCCGGTGTAGAGCCCCGCGGGCAGCACCTCGGCCAGGTCGACCAGCACGTCCACAGCGGACATCTGCGAGCCCAGGGAGCTGAGCAGCGTGCGAGTCAGCCCGACCATCCGGAACGGGAGCCGCGAGAGGCTCGACACGAGCTCGCCGAGGTTGGGACGCAGCAGCTGGTCGAGGTCCACGTCGCGGAACGGCGACGGAACCTGCCGGTTGACCACCCGCATCATCTCCTCGGGTGTGATGCCGTTCGCCACCAGGGCCGCGACAAAGGAGCCGGCGCTCGTCCCGACGTAGATGTCGAACTGGTTGACGGTCCGGTTCACCGACAGGAGGTCGAGGGCCCGCAGGGCCCCGATCTCGTAGACGCCTCCGGTGAAGCCCCCTCCCCCAAGGACGAGCGCGGTTTTGGAACGGGTGCGCCCCCGGCGCGCCGGCTTGGTGGCGGCCCTCCCCCTGGGCTTGCCCTGGGCGTCGAGCTTGACGACCTTGCCCATGCCGCCAGCCATTGTACGGCGCTGTTCAGTGGGCCGGCGGATGCCGCGACTCCGCCACACCGCCGGTGTTGCTATCGCCGTGCGACCCGCCCGCCCGCTGCTGGCGTGCCTGCTGGTCACGGCGGCACTGTGGCCGGCCGCCCCGGCGGCCGCGCTGACCGCGGATTCGACGCTGGCCTCGTCGCTCGCGCGCACCATGCGCCCGGCCGGAGGCGCTTCGGGCGCGATCGTGGTCGACGAGACCAACGGCCGGGTGCTGTTCGCACTGCGGCCGGATGCCGCCCGGGTCCCCGCCTCCAACCAGAAGCTCTACACCACCTCGACCGCGCTCCTGCGCTACGGGCCGGGCGGCACGCTGGCCACCCGGGTCCTCGGGGTCGGGGCGCTTGACCCGAGCGGAACCTTCAACGGGACGCTCTACCTGCGGGGCGGAGGCGACCCGACGTTCGGCTCGATGAGCTTCACCCGGCGCGCGTACGGGACCGGCGGGACCGCGGCGGACCTGGCCAGGCGCCTGGCCGCCGCCGGCATTCGGCGCGTGCGCGGATCGGTGCTGGGAGACGAGTCGGCGTTCGACCGCCGCCGGGGCGGCTCGAGCTTCGGCATCTCGCTCGATATCGGCGGCCCCCTGAGCGCGCTGTCGTACAACCGCGGCCTGGCCGGCGAGAGCGGCGGCGGCTTCCAGAGCCGTCCGGCCACGTTCGCCGCCGCCCAGCTGACGCTCGCGCTGCGGGGGCGCGGGATAGCCGTGAGCGGGTCGCCGGGGCAGCGGACGACCCCGCCGGGGGCCCGGGAGCTGGCCCGGGAGCCCTCGCCTCCGATGTCGACGCTGATCGGGCTGACCAATCGCCCGTCCGACAATTTCTTCGCCGAGATGCTGCTCAAGGACCTGGGCGCCACCTTCCTGCATCGGGGCACCACCGCGGGCGGCGCGGCGGTGGTCCGCGCCCGGATGGCGCAGCTGGGAATCCATCCCCGTGTCGCCGACGGATCCGGGCTGTCCCGCTCCAACCGCACCACGCCCAGGGACGTGGTGCGGCTGCTCAGCGCCATGGACCACTCGCCGGCGGTGGCGTCTGCCTTCCGCAACTCGCTGTCGGTGGCTGGCCGGTCGGGGACGCTGGCGCCCCGCATGCGGGGCACCGTGGCGGCGGGGCGCTGCCGGGGCAAGACGGGGACGCTTAGTGGCGTCTCGGCTCTTTCCGGCTACTGCGACGCCGTGGGGGGTCGCCGGCTGGCCTTCTCGATCCTGATGAACGGCGTGAGCGTTAGCAGCGCCAGGGCCCTGCAGAACGCGATGGCGGTGGCCGTCGCGCGCTACCCGGTCAGCCGGGCCGGCTGAGCAGGGCCAGCAGCCCGTCTTCGTCGAGGATCTCGGTGCCCAGGCGCTCGGCCTTATCCAGCTTGGACCCTGGGCTCTCCCCAGCCACCAGGTAGTCGGTCTTCCGGGACACCGACGAGGTGACCCTCCCGCCCGCGGCCAGGATGCGCTCGGTGGCCTCCTCCCGGGTCAGGTTGGGGAGGCTCCCGGTCAGCACGAACGTCCGGTCCGCCAGGGGGCCCTCGCCGGGCCGCGCCCCCTCCTGCTCGAAGCGCAGGCCCGCGTCCCGCAGCCGACCGATCAGCTCGCGCATGCTCCCGGTTCCCAGCTCCTGCGCCACGATCCCGGCCAGGATGGGGCCCACCCCCGGCGTCCTGGCGATCTCCTCCGGCGAGGCCGCGGTCAGGGCATCGATCGAGCCGAAGGCGGCAGCCAGGTTGCGGGCATTCACCTCGCCCACGCCCTCGATCCCCAGCGCGTACAGCACCCGTGAGAACGGGCGCTGCTTGGACGCCTCGATCGCCTCGACCAGGTTGCGGGCCGAGAGCTCGGCGAATCCCTCCAATCCGACCAGGCGGTCCACGGTCAGGTCGTAGATGTCGGCCGCGTTGCGGATGAGGCCCTCGCGCATCAGCTGGGACACGCGTTCCTCGCCCAGCCCCTCGATGTCCATCGCCCCCTTGGCCACGAAGTGCTTGAGGGCCTGCCACTGCTGACCCGGGCACCCGGCGCGGTTGGGGCAGATCGTCCACACGCTGCCGTCCGGCTTGATCGTCTCGTGCCCGCACGCCGGGCACCGCCGCGGTGCGCGCGGGCGCCGCGAGCGGCCCTTGCGCCCGACCGCGTCG
>DATFPO010000029.1:0-14730 GCA_035264745.1 Solirubrobacteraceae bacterium
AGCACCTTGGCGGGCACGGTGGCCACCTCGCATCCCAGCTTGGCGGCGGTGACCACGTGCTCGGGGTGGCGGATCGAGGCGGCCAGCACCTGGGCGGTGGCTCCGGCCGGCCGCAGAGCGCCGACGATGCCGGCCAGGACCTCCGTCGAGTCGACCGACACGTCGTCGAGCCGGCCCATGAAGCAGGAGACGTAGCTGGCTCCCGCCTCGGCGGACAGCAGCGCCTGGTTGGGCGAGAAGACCAAGGTCATGTTGACCGGGATCCCGTCGTCGGTCAGCCGGCGCGTGGCCTCCAGCCCGGCGGCGCAGAACGGCACCTTGACAACGACGTGCGGGCTGAGGCCGTGCAGGGCGCGTCCCTGCTCGATCATCCCCGGGGCGTCGTCGGAGACGACCTCGGCCGATACCGGCCCCCGGAGCAGCTCGCAGATCCGCACGATCGCCGCGCCCGGATCGCCCTCTTCCCGGGCCAGCAGCGTGGGGTTGGTGGTCGCGCCCGAGAGCACCCCCCAGGCGGCGAGCTCCTGGACCTCGGCGATCGAGCCGGTGTCGATGAACAGCCTCATGCCCCAAGCGCCTCCTGTTCGAATGCCTCGAGCCCTCAGGATGCCCGACCGGCCCGACGGATACGCGTCAGGCCGCCGACGCCGCCTCGGGACCGTCGGGCCGCGGCTCGCGTCGCAGCTCCGGCGCGAGGCTCAGGCCCGCCGAGACCTCGACCTCCCCCTGCAGCACGGCGCGGACGGCCAGGAAGTCGGCGGCGGCCGCGACATCGTGCACCCTGAGTAGGTGGGCGCCGGCCTCGACCCCGTACGCCAGCGCGGCCAGGGTCCCGGCCAGCCGCTGACCGGGAGGGCGGCCGGTCAGCGCGCCGACGAAGTCCTTGCGCGAGACGGCGAGGAGGAGCGGGCGGCCCAGCCGATGCAGCGCCGGCAGCGCGATCAGGGCGTCCACCGTCTGCGCCGGGCTCTTGCCGAAGTCGGGTCCGGGATCGAGCACCAGCTGCTCGAAGGCGACCCCCCGCCGCCGAGCCAGCTCGATCCGCTCGCGCAGGAAGCCGGCGACGTCGGCGGCCACGTCCTCGTAGGGATGATCGAGGACCTTCTGCTTGGGAGCCGCCACCGTGTGGGTGACGACCAGCGCGCTGCCGGTGCGCCCGCACACCTCGGCCAGCGCCGGGTCCCGCAGGCCGCTCACGTCATTCACCATCTCCGCCCCGGCGGCGATCGCGGCCTCCGCGACCGCCGGCTTGTAGGTGTCCACCGACACCAGCACCCCTAGCTCGCGGGCAACCCGATCGACCAGCGGGACGATCCGCTCGATCTCCTCCTTCGGGTCGACGGGCGGGCGGTCGGTCACCCCCGACTCGCCACCCACGTCGACCATGTCGGCTCCCGCCCGCACCAGGTCGTGCGCCCGCGCGACCTGGGAGTCGAGGCTGGGCGTCTGGCCCGGGTCCGAGAACGAGTCCGGCGAGGCGTTGACGACCCCCATCAGCAGCGGGTGCTCACCCAGCGAAAGCCTCCGGCCGCCCGCCTGCAGCTCGCGGTGCGGAGCGTTCACGAGGCGACCGAGGCGGCGGGCAGGATCCCCTCGGCCTCCGCAGTGACGTGGAACAGCCGCTCCTCCCGGGCGGTGCGGTCGTCGTCCCAGCCCAGCTCCGGGCCCACTGCCGCCGCGACCCTGGCGGGGGCGTTGGCGCCGGGCAGGGTCACCTGCGCCGCCGCCAGCAAGCCGAGCCGGGTGCGGCGCAGCAGTACGTCCGCGACCCCGCGAACCTGCTCGCGCCGCGCGGCGAACACCGCTTCGGCCAGCAGGTCGGGGAGTCCTTCGACGATCGGCTGCGCCAGCTCTCCACGCTCCGCCGCCACCGCCAGGACGTCGTGCGCGGCGTGCCCGTAGCGCGCCGCCAACGCGCGGTAGGAGTCCTCGGGCACCCCCTCTACGCGCGGCAGCTCGTCGGCCTCGATTGCCATGCCGAGGGGTATCTCGGCGGTCCGGCAGGGCGCGTCGCGGGCGTCGCGCTCGACCAGGCGGTCCACCGCCATCTTGGCCATGCGCCTCCAGGTGGTCAGCTTGCCGCCGGTGATCGTGATCATGCCGCTCGAGGTCTCGTAGAGCTCGGCCTTGCGGGAGATGTCCACCGACTTGCGGGGGTCGCCGGTCGAGATCAGGGGCCGTACCCCGGCAAAGGCCCCGGTCACGTCGGCCATGCCGAGCGAGGTGCCGAAGTAGCGGTTGACGGCATCCAGCAGGTAGCCGATGTCCTCGGCGGCCGGGCGCACGTGATCGACATCGCCCTCGTAGTCGTTGTCGGTGGTACCGATCAGCGAGCGCCCCAGCCAGGGCAGCGCGAAGATCGTCCGGTCGCCGCCCGCGGGGACGATGGCGCCCGCCGCCAGCGGCAGGTCATCGGACGCGAGGGTGACGTGGGTGCCGCGGCTGGGCCGAATCTGGGGCACCTCCGCCTCGTCGTGCAGCTCCTCGGGCCGGATGCGGTCGGCCCACACGCCGGTGGCGTTGACCACGTTGGCGGCCCGCACCTCGAACTCGGCGCCGGTGGCGCCGTCTCGGACGAGCGCCCCGGCCGCCAGTCCGCCCCGCTCGATGAGCCCGGTCACCTCCAGCCAGTTGGCGCAGACCGCGCCGAAGCGCTCAGCCTCGCCGAGGACGGTCAGGACCAGGCGGGAGTCGTCGGTCTGGCAGTCGTAGAACACGTAGCCGCCGGTGGGCTGGCGCTCGGCCAGCGCGGGCAGCAGTTCGGCCACCTCGTCGCCGTCGGCCAGCCGGTGTCGCTCGGGGCTCCAGTCGGCATCGCCGTCCGAGTCGGTCTCCCCCGTGCGGCGTCGGCGGCCTCGGCGCAGCCGCTCCCGCGACATGACGTCGTACATGTTCAGACCGACCCCGAGCATGCGGTCCGGGCGCTGGCCCTCGAACGCCGCCACCACCAGCTTCAGCGGCCGGACGAGATGCGGGGCCAGAGCGACGTTGATCGAGCGCTCCAGCAGCGCCTCCCGCACCAGCCCCAGGTCGAACTGCTGGAGGTAGCGCAGGCCGCCGTGGACCAGCTTGCTCGAGCGGCTCGAGGTGCCGGCGGCGAAGTCGGCCTTCTCGACCAGCGCCACGCTGTAGCCGCGGGAGGCGGCGTCGAGGGCCACCCCCGCGCCGGTGATGCCGCCGCCGATCACCAGCACGTCGAACTCGTCGGCGGCCAGCGCGGCGACGGCGGAGGCGCGCGAGATCATCAGTCCAGGTACGAGACGTAGTCGCCGGCCGGCGCGCGCGGTGGGATCGGGCGGCCCTGGCGCGTCTCGCCGAGGTGGATCAGCCCGACGAAGCGCTCCTCCTCGCCGATCCCGCAGGCGGCGCGTCCCTCCGCCCCCCGCAGCACCTCGGGAGTGCGCCAGTATCCCGCCAGCCCCCGCGCGTGGGCGGCCAGCAGGACGATGTAGGTCGCGCAAGCGGTGGCGTGCAGGTCCTCCTCGTCCTGGACGGGATCGCCACTGAGCCGCGCCGTGGAGACCACCAGGGTGGGCGCGCGGTCGAGCTTGGTGGCCGCCTCCGGCCCCGCCGCGGCCTTGAGCCGGTCGAGGGCCCGGGGGCCGAGCACCCGGAAGCGCCAGGGCTGAGTGAGATGGTGGTTGGGCGCCCAGCGCGCCAGCTCGAACAGCTCCTCCAGGACGCGCCGCTCGACCGGCCGGCCCCCATAGGCCTTGATCGTGCGGCGGGTGCGAATCGCCTCTTCCACCTGCACGGGCGACAGGCTAGCCGCCGCCCGCGGGGACCAGCGGCTGCGGGCCGGCTGCCGCCGGCCCGACCCGCGGGCGGGCGATGCGCTCGGGGCGGGGCTCCCCCACCGGCGACGGGAGGCCCAGCAGCGCGAAGGCCATGCGCGAGCTGAGCGCCATGATGGTTATCTGGGGGTTGACCCCGAGCGAGGTGGGCACGACGCTGGCATCGGCGACGTGGAGGCCCTCCAGCCCGTGGACGCGCCCGGTGGCGTCCACCACGGACCGTCCCGCGTCGGCTCCGGCGGCCGCCGTGCCCAGGGGATGGAAGGCCAGCAGCTCGAGCTCCGACGGGCGGATCCTCGCTTGGCGCAGCGGACCCGAGTCGCCGTCGCGCAGCGCCGGCAGCCCGCGCACGGGGAGGATAACCTCGCGCGCGCCGGCCGCCCAGTAGATCTCGACCAGTCGCTCCAGCCCCTGCTTGAACAGGCCGGCGTCCCGGAGGTTGAGGTCATAGCGGATCAGGGGACGGCCGAACAGACCACGGACCTCGCCCCGCGAGGAGTCCGACACCATGACCCCGAACTGGGACATGCGCCGGCAGCGCGCCATGAGCTGGCTCAGCGAGAGCCCGTGCCCCGGCAGGGAAATGGCGATCTGATCCGGTGGCCCCGCCGCGGCCTCCAACATGATCCCGCGGTCCGCGAACTCGTCGACGTAGTACGACTGCGGAACCCCGCGCCACATCTCGATGTCCTCGTCGAACAGCGCGCGCACCGCGGTCGCCGGGTGGATCGACAGGTTGCGCCCCAGCCCGACCGCCCGCACGCCCGAGCGGCGCAGCAGCAGCGGGGTGTGGATCGCGCCGCACGCCAGCACCACGTGCTCGCACTCGACGCGCAGCCGCCCGCCCCCGGTGGTGTGGGCGACCACGCCGCGGGCCCGGCCCCCGCGCAGCTCCACGGCGTGCGCCCGCGTCCCGGTGTAAGTCGTGGCGCCGGCCGCCCAGGCGCGCGGGACGTACGTGATCCCGACGTGCTGCTTGGCCGCGGTGGGGCACCCGAATACGCAGACGCCGGACCCCACGCAGCCACGGGCGTTGCGGTAGACGTAGTCGCCTGACCAGCCCAGCCGCTCCACCGCCCGCCGGACCACCTCGGCGTTGCGCCCGGCCAGGTCCGCCGGCACCTGGGAGACGTTGAGCTCGCGCTCGACGCGACGGAAGAACGGGTCCAGCTCGCCCTCGGTGAGCTCCTCCAGGCCCAGCTCCCGCCGCCAGCGCTCGAGCACCGCGGGCGGAGTGCGGAAGCAGGTGCCCGAGTTGACCAGCGTGGTGCCGCCCACGCCGCGGCCGAGCGGAAGCAGGATCGGCGGGCTGCCCACGGTGGTCACCTGGCCGCCGTCCCGGTAGAGGCGGGGCGCCATCTCCCGCGGCCTGGCGTCGAAGTCGTCGGTGTCCCACCACTCGCCCTCCTCGAGCATCGCGACGCGCATGCCGCCCTCGGACAGCTCCTTGGCCGCCACCGCCCCGCCGGCGCCCGAGCCCACCACGCAGGCGTCGACGCGCACCGTGCGCTCGCCGGCGATCGCGCGCCCGGACTCGATCCGGCGCACCGGCGGATGGAAGGTGCCGGTGCCGTCGCGGTACGCCTGGGGACCGGTGTCGCGGATCCGGCTCACCAGCGTCCTTCGGCCGCTCGCAGGGCGCGACCGCGAGCCACCACCCCCTGCGGGTCGTACCCCAGGCTCGCCATCACCCCCGCGTCGCCGTAGTAGGCCAGCTTGACCAGGGCGACCAGGCCCTCGGCGGGCCGGCCGACCGGGCCGCGCTCGAATCGCCCAACGTAGGCGGCGCACTGGGCGCCGGTCAGTCGGGTCAGGCGGCGGTGCGGACGCCGCAGCAGCGGGCCCAGCTCCAGGGTCCACAACAGACCGCGCAGGCCAGCGCGGTTGAGGGCCGGAAGGCGCGCCAGAATGCGCTCGAACGCGGCGGCCGCGTCGGTCTCCCGCGGCGGCGGCAACTCGCCGGTGGGCGCCACCACGATCTCCAGCAGGCAGCCGAGCACCTGGGCCTCCGCGCGCCAGAGCCTCACGTCAGCGCCGCCTCGACCCGCTCGCGCTGGCGGTCGGCCAGCCGGCCCACTGCCCGCCGCGCCGCCCCGGGGCGCCGCTGCGCCACCGCCTGCGCGGCGTCCATATACAGGGGCACCAGCTCCTCGTGAGCGGCGGTGACCGGCAGGCGCTCGGCGTGCTCGAAGTACACCGACCGGATCGAATTCATGATCAGCACGAACACCAGGTTCCCGGCCGCCTCCGCCAGCTCGCTGAAGAAGGCGAAGTCCAGACGCTGCGCGGCGTGGTGGTCCGGTGCGCTCGATATCGCCGCGGCCAGCTCACGCAGGCGCGCCGCCTGGTCGGCCGAGCGGCGGTCCGCGGCGAGGGCGGCCAGCTCGCGCAGCATCAGGCCGCGAGCCTCGAATACGTCGCCGAGGACGCCCGCATCCAGGCCGCCGGAGGCCAGCGCCAGATGGGCGATCACGTCGAGCCCGCCGTGCCGCCGCCAGTCGCGGACCCGCATGGCGTCCCCGTGGCGCACCTCGATCAGGCCCATCTGCTCGAGGCGCTGGAGCGCCTCGCGCAGCGTGCCCATGGTCACCTCCGCCTCGGCGGCGAGCGCTCGTTGCGTCGGCAGCTTCTCGCCCGGCGCGTAGCGGCCAGACAGGAGCGCCTCCAGCAGGGCCGAGAAGACCTGGTCCGATGCTCTGCCCAGATGGCCGGTGGCGGGCGGCACGCCACCAGGAGGCTACAGTGTTCCGAACAATCTTCCGGCGGGAGCCGCTCAGCCGGGCATTTGCAGCTGGCCCCGAGCGGGCTCGGGGGCCGGGCCTGGGTCCTGGCCCAGCAGCTCGCGCATCCGGCGGGCCGCCACCGGCGCGTCGGCACCCCGGTTGTTGTTGAACATGACGTTCACCACGCCGGCCTCCCCGGCCAGCTCGCCGGCCCGCTCCGCGATCTGGTGCAGCTCGTCGTCCGAGTAGGCGTAGCCGAAGCGCTCGGCCACGCTGCGCCCCGAGATGTAGCCCTTGGCGTTGCGGCCGTGGGCCCGCAGGTAGGCCATCTCCTCCCTGGTCACCGCATCGACCGGCGGCATGATCGTGAAGTGGTCCGATCGAGGGGAGTCGACGCCCACCCAGACCGCTCCGCGGTCGGACAGGTGGGCCATGGTGCGCCGGGCCCGCTCACCCTCGACCCAGCCGCGGTGGCGCAGCTCGACCGCGGCCGGGTGCGGGGCCAGCGCCTCCAGCAGGCCGTCGAGCTCGTCGAGATCGTGCCGCCTGGGGTCGAAGGACGGCGACAGCTGGAGGAGGAAGGCGCCCAGCTTGCCTGCGTCGGCCAGAGGGGCGACCGCCTCCAGCGTCGCGCCCGCCATGGCCTGCTCCAGCTCCGGCGTCAGCGCCACCCGTCCCCCCGAGCCGGCCGTGGCGTCGTCGCGCAGGTCTGGCGGCAGCGACCGGGGCTCCCCCGAGTGCCGGGAGAGCAGGCGATGCAGCTTGACGTGGAAGGTGAACCCGTCCGGCGTCTCCTGCGCCCAGCGCTCGGTCGTGTTCGGGTCCGGAATCGCGTAGAAGCTGGAGTTGAGCTCGACCGCCTCGAAGCACCCCAGGCGGTCGCGCGGCCGCATCCCGCGCGGATACCACTCGGCCACGAAGCCGGGATCGGCCCAGCTCGACGTCCCCACGACGATCCGACCGGCCATGGCCGCCTTTGTACCCGACGCGGCAGGTCGGGATCCCGGAGAGGCGCCGACGTACGGGTACCGTTCGAGCGCCGTGACCATCCGACGCGCCCAGCTCTCCGACTTCGCCGCGGTCAGCGACCTGCTGGAGCAGCTCGGCCGCGGACGGGTCACCCACGAGACGTACGCCGCCTGCCGGGAGATCTACGCCGCGCAGCTCGAGGATCCCTCCACCGACCACCTGGTGGCCGTCGGCGACCGCGGCAAGGTGGTCGGGTTCTGCTCGCTGCACTACCGCACACGGCTGAACCGTCCCCGCCCGCAGGCCTGGATCCCCGATCTCGTGGTCACGTCGGCGGCCCGTGGCCGCGGCACCGCTCGCGCGCTGCTCGATCGGGCCGAGGCCCTTGCCCGCGAACGCGGGTGCTGGGAGGTCACGCTGGAGTCGAGGCACGAGCGTCGCGATGCCCACCTGCTGTACACCGCAGCCGGCATGCAGGAGGTGGGAAAGACGTTCCGCAAGGAGCTGTAGCGACGGCGCTGCGCGGCGTGTCCGTCCCGGGGCCTAGGTTCGGCACGTGATCAAGTACCTGGGCTCCAAGCGGCGCCTGGTCCCGGCGCTCGGCGCCATCCTCGAGGCCTGCGGCGCCCGCAGTGCCGCCGACCTGTTCACGGGCACGACGCGGGTGGCCCAGGAGTTCAAGCGCCGCGGCGCCCGCGTGTGGGCCAATGACACCGCCCGCTACTCCGAGGTCCTGGCCCGCTGCTACGTGGCCACCGACGCGCGCGCGGTCGACCGGGCCGCCCTGGAGACGGCACTGGGCCGGCTCAACGCGCTCCCCGGCCGGGAGGGCTACTTCACCGAGACCTTCTGCCGCCGCGCCCGGTACCTGCACCCGCGCAACGGGGCACGGGTGGACGCCATGCGCGACGCGCTCGAGCGTGAGTACGCGGGCTCCCCGCTGTTTCCCGTCCTCCTCACCAGCCTGCTCGAGGCGGCGGACCGGGTGGACTCCACGACCGGCGTCCAGATGGCCTACCTCAAGCGCTGGGCGCCGCGCGCGCACCGGCCGCTGGAGCTGCGGGTGCCGGCGATCCTGCCGGGCGGCGGAAGCGCTCTGCGCGCCGACGCGCTGGAGGCGGCGCGCTCCCTGCCCGAGGTCGACCTCGCGTACCTCGACCCGCCCTACAACCAGCACTCGTACCGGGCCAACTATCACGTCTGGGAGACCCTGGTCGCCTGGGACGAGCCCGAGCACTACGGCGTCGCGTGCAAGCGCGCCGATTGCCGCGACCCGGCCAACCGCAGCCCGTACAACTCCCGCCGCTCCATCCACCGGGCGCTGGCCGACCTGGTGGAGGCGGTCCGCGCCCGCCTGGTCGTCCTCTCCTACAACGACGAGTCCTGGGTGACCCTGGACGAGCTGGTGGCGATCTGCGCGGCGCGAGGAGCCGTGCGGGTCCTGGCGTTCGACTCACCGCGCTACGTGGGGGCGCGGATAGGCATCCACGATCCGGCCGGCCGCCGGGTGGGCCGGGTCGGCCGCCTGCGCAACCTCGAGTACGTCCTCCTGGCGGGTCCCGAGGACGAGGTGGCGGCGGCGGTCGGGGCCGCGGCCGGCGGAGCGTCGACGGTGGCGGTCGGGGCCGCGGCCGGCGGGGCGTCGGCGGCCGCGCCTAGAGCTCCTGCACCTCAGTGGTGATCTGGTCCACCGAGTCCTTGGCGTCGCCGAACAGCATCTGCGTCTTGGCGTCGTAGTACAGCTCGTTCTCGATGCCGGCGAATCCCGGGTTCATCGAGCGCTTGAGGACGATCACCGACTCCGACTGGTTGACGTTGAGGATCGGCATCCCGTAGATCGGGGAGTCCGGCCGGCTGTTGGCCGCCGGGTTGGTGACGTCGTTGGCACCGATCACCAGCGAGACGTCGGTGCGCGGGAACTCGGGGTTGATCTCGTCCATCTCCTTGAGCTTCTCGTACGGGACGTCGGCCTCGGCCAGGAGCACGTTCATGTGTCCGGGCATGCGACCGGCCACCGGGTGGATCGCGTACTTGACCTCGACGCCCCGCTGCTCGAGTGCGGACTCCAGCTCGCGGACGGCGTGCTGGGCCTGCGCGACGGCCATGCCGTACCCCGGGACGACGACCACATGGCGGGCGTAGGAGAGCTGGATGGCCGCGTCGGCAGCGCTGGTGGAGCGCACGGTGGCGCCCTCGGGCAGCTCGGCGCCGGCGCCGGCCGGCACGGTCCCGCCGAAGCCTCCGGCCACGATGTTGGGGATCGAGCGGTTCATGGCGTCGGCCATCAGCCGGGTCAGGATCGATCCCGACGCGCCCACGATCATGCCGGCCACGATCAGCGCCGTGTTGTCGAGCGCTATGCCGGTGGCCGCGGCGCTGAGGCCGGTGAACGCGTTCAGCAGCGAGATGACCACCGGCATGTCGGCCCCGCCGATGGGCAGGACGACGAAGTTGCCCAGCAGGGCGGCGGCCACCAGCACACCGATCATCAGCAGCTCGTCGTGGGTCCCGGCGGCGATGGCCACGGCCAGGACCAGCGCGACCACCAGCAGCCCGCCGTTCACCACCTGCTGCGCCCGGCCGAGGGTGATCGGGCGGCCCGGGATGAGCTCCTGGAGCTTGGCGAACGCGATGTTCGAGCCCCAGAAGGAGACCGAGCCCACGATCGCCCCGAACAGCGAGGCGATCGCCACGTAGAGCGGCTCAGCCGCGTAGCCGCCGGTGTTGCGGAACTCGACCCAGGCGATGAGCGCCACCGCCCCGCCGCCGACGCCGTTGAACAGCGCCACCATCTGCGGCATCGCGGTCATCTTCACGTTGCGCGCCGCGGGCACCCCGATCACGGTCCCGATCACGATGCCGAGCGCGATCAGCCCCCAGCGCCCCATGCCCGGCGTGAGCAGCGTGGCCACGATCGCGATCCCCATGCCCACCGCCGCGATGGCGTTGCCGCGAACCGCGGTGCGCGGCCCGCGGAGATTCATCAGGCCGTAGATGAACAGTGAGAAGCTGACGATGTAGCAGGCGCTGATGAACTGCGGGCTCTGCACGAACCAGACCGCCGAGACCGTCACCTGCGCTGGTCCTCCCGCTCGGCCGGCTTGGACTTGAACATCCCCAGCATGCGGTCGGTGACCAGGAAGCCGCCGACCACGTTGATGGTCCCGAAGACGATCGCGATTACCAGCAGGACCTGGTTGAGGATCCCGTGGCCGGACAGCCCCAGCACCAGGATGCCCCCGATGATCACGATGCCGTGGATGGCGTTGGTTCCGGACATGAGCGGCGTGTGCAGCGTGTTGGGCACCTTGGAGATGACAACGAAGCCGACGAAGCCGGCGAGCACCAGGATGGCCAGGTTGTCGATCAGCACCGGGTCCTCCGCTCCTCGGGTCAGCCGGCCGGGCTGGCCGCCTCGGCGGCCCGCCGCGCCCCCTCGTGGACGATCTCGCCCCCGCGCGTGACGCAGGCTCCGGCGATGATCTCGTCGTCGAAGTCGAGCTCCAGCTCGCCCTGCTCGTTGGCCATCAGAGCCAGCAGCGCCTGCACGTTGCGGGCGTAGAGCTGGGAGGCGTGCTCGGCCATGGTCGAGGGCAGGTTGAGCGGGGCGGCGACCGTGACGTCGTGACGGACGACGGTCTGGCCGGCCTCGGACAGCTCGCAGTTGCCCCCCGCCTCGGCGGCCAGGTCCACCACCACCGAGCCGGGCTTCATACGGCGCACCGCGTCCTCGGTGATCAGCAGCGGCGCCGGGCGGCCGGGCACGAGCGCGGTGCTGATCGTCACGTCGACGTCCTCCATGGCGTCGGCCAGCAGCTCGCGCTGGCGCTCCTGCTCCTCCCTGCTCAGCTCGCGGGCATAGCCGCCCTCCGCCTCGGCGTCGCCCCCCATCTCCAGCTCCAGGAAGGTGGCTCCCAGGCTCTCGACCTGCTCCTTGACCGCGGCGCGCACGTCGAATCCGAGAACCACGGCCCCCAGCCGTCGTGCCGTGGCGAGGGCCTGCAGCCCGGCCACCCCCGCGCCCAGCACCAGCACCTTGGCGGGGCGGATGGTGCCGGCGGCGGTCATCAACATCGGGTAGAAGCGCCCCAGGAGCTGCGCCCCGAGCAGCGCCGCCCGATACCCCGCCACATTGCTCTGGGACGACAGGGCGTCCATCGACTGGGCGCGCGAGATGCGGGGGATCGCCTCCATCGCGAACGCCGTCGCGCCCGAGGCGGCGAGCGTCCGGATGGTGTCCGGGGCGGTCAGCGGCGCCAGGAACCCAATCAGCACGCTGTCGGCTCCCAGCCGCTCGATCTCCTCGGGGGAGGGGCGCTGGACCTTGGCCACGACGTCGACGTCCCAGGCCCCGCCGGCCTCCCCGCTCACCCTGGCCCCGGCGTCCTCGAACAGAGCGTCCGGGATCAGCGCCGCGGCTCCGGCGTCGGCCTCGACCACCGCATCATGGCCCTCGCCGGTCAGCTTGCGTGCGACCTCGGGAACGAGGGCCACCCGCCGCTCGCCCTCGGCCGTCTCCTTCGGGACGCCGACCCTCATCGGCCCGGCAACCTACCGACTCCGACCGGCCTGCGCGTCCCGCCGGGAGGGCTTCCGGACTGCCGCCGCGCTCTATGCTGGGCTCCCCATGACGGTCAACCTGACGCGGATCTACACCCGGCTGGGCGACGGGGGCGAGACGCACCTCGGCGACCGCAGCCGCGTGCCCAAGACCCACCCCCGGATCGAGGCTTACGGCACGGTGGACGAGTTGAACGCCCAGATAGGGGTGGCGCTGGCCGGCGGGGGCCTGCCCGAGGACTACGCACAGTGGCTGCGCCGCGTCCAGAACGCCCTCTTCGACGTGGGCGCGGACGTGGCGGTTCCCGAGGACGACGAGCGCGAGCGGCTGCGGGTCAAGCCGGAGCAGACGGAGTGGCTCGAGCGCCTGTGCGACGAGGTCAACGCCACGCTGGAGCCGCTGAAGTCGTTCGTGCTGCCGGGCGGGGCCCCGCCGGCGGCGCAGCTCCACGTCTGCCGGACTGTGTGCCGCCGCGCCGAGCGTCGCGTGCTCGACGTCGAGGGGGTAAACCCCGAGGTGGTGCGCTACCTCAACCGGCTCTCCGACCTGCTGTTCATCCTCTCCCGCGCAGCCAACGGCTCCGAGGAGCCGCTCTGGCAGCCCGGGGCGGGGCAGTAGGCCCTCGCCCGCCGCGGCGCCAGCTCGGATCCCCCGCCGGCGCTCGGCCGCTGTGGCTCAACGCTGCCGGAACCACCCTCCGTGCTCGAGCTCGTGGAAGACGATCAGGTCACGCCCCCGGGTGGTGACCACCTCCCAGTAGCGGCGGCGAAGGGGGCGGCGCGTCCACCAGCGGTCCTCCACCAGCCAGGTCTCCCGCACGCTCTCCACCCGCTCACCCTCGACCGTGACCGGCCTGCCGCCGGTCGCCGCGCGCACCGTGGCGCGGCGCGGGACGGCGAGCCTGCGCTGGCCGGTCATTCGGCGTAGGGGCCCAGCATCGCCCGGCGCTCGGGCACGCGCGAATCGGGCTCCACCTCCACCACCCGCAGCGCGGCGTCGGGTCCCGCCAGGGCGCGGGTCTGGCGCACCGCCTCGCGCAGGCGAACGTCGCGCTCCTGAGCCGCCTCGTCCAGCAGCGTCCGCTGCTCGGTCACCGGCGGGCCGAAGCGCTCGACCCCCAGGCGCAGGGACTCGGCCGGGGCCGGCAGCAGGGACAGTCGAGGGCTCACGGCCAGCCGCATACGCACGGGATCGGCCAGCGCCTCCCCGAAGACGACCCGCTCGCGCCACGTCCCTCCCGCCACCAGCCGCGCGGACAGCACGACCGCGCGCAGGGTGCGGCCGCGGCGCTGGCGGCGGGCCACCAGCCGGTCGATCAGCAGGCCCAGCGCATGCTCGAGGGAGGGGCCGGCCGCCGCCTCCGGCAGCTCCAGCGACTCCTCCAGCCGCTCGGGAGGACGCCTCGGAGCCAGCGGCCGGTCGCGCCCGCTGGCCAGGTCGTGCGCCGTCACGCCGGCCACACCGAACCGGTCGGACAGGGCGGCGCGAGACAGCCGTGACAGCTCGCCCAGGGTGCGGACGCCCAGCCGTTGCAGCGCGGGGGCCAGCCCCGCGGGCTGGGCCCGCAAGGCGAGCAGCCCCACCGGCAGCGGCGCCAGATAGGCCCGGGCGCCGGCCTCGCCGCCGCCGACGATCTCCACCCGCCCGCGCCGGGCGCCGGCGCGGGCGCGACCGGCGGCCGCCACGGCACAGAAGCGCGACGCGGCCACGCCCAGCCTCGCCGGATGTCCGGCGCCGGCTGCGGAGCGTCGCACCGCCCGGCGCGCCGCCTCCAACACGCCCTCGAGGTGGCCCCCGTGCAGGATGCGGAGACGACGGCCATCGAAGCAGACCAGTCCCGGACCCTCGGGCGCGACTTCCGCCCCGATCGTCTCCAGGCGGCCCAGCACGTCCTCCCAGGCCTCCGCCACCCCGGCCGGGTCGGGCGGGATCAGCGCCAGCTGCGGGCAGCGGGCCAGCGCCTCGCCCAGCGCCATCCCGGCCCGCACACCGAACGCCTCCGCGGCTGGAGAGGCCTCTCCGACGTGCTGACCGCCCCCCGGCCGCGGAGCCAGCACCGCCGGACGCCGCAGCAGCGCGGCTCGGCCCCCGGCCGCGACGGCCAGCTCGAAGCGCGCAAGCATCAGGCAGACGATCATCTCCTCGACACGAACACATGTTCGCATCGGGAAGGCCCCCTGGCAAGCGCCAGCCGCGTCAGCTGACGTTGATCGGCGCGCTAGGCGGCCGGTGATCGCGGCTCAATACGAGGACGGCTCGCCGAACATCTCGCCGACGCGCACGGCGATCGCGAGGTCGCCCTCCACCTCGAGACGGCCCTCCATCAGCGCCCGGCCGGGCTCCAGCTCGCCCCCGATCAGGCGGACGAAGTCGCCGAGCCCCGTCCGGAACGTGACCGCGGGGTCGGGCGACGCCCCCGGTCGAGCGCGGGCGCGCCCGTCGGAGATCGACACCGTCCAGCGTCGCGGCGGTCCCCCATCCCGCGGGGTCAGCTCGTACGCGATATCGCCCTCGAAGCCCTGCGCGCGCTCCGGCGCGAAGCGGCGGGCCATGCTGGCGAACACCAGGCGCAGGCCGGTCCGGGATCCGATCGTCCGCTCCAGGCGACGGTCGTCACTGCGACGGACGAATGCCCCGACGGCCGCCTCCCCCCGCCCCGCCAACCGCGCGGCCGCCCGACGCC
>DATFPO010000030.1:0-4517 GCA_035264745.1 Solirubrobacteraceae bacterium
CCGTCCGATGTCAGGGAGCGAACAGATGGGCGGCTCCGCTCTCCGGTGGGCAGGACCGGAGGGGCCAGGGACGGAGCGGCGCTAGCCTCGGCGCTCGGCCCGGGTGGTGGCCCGCGGCCGGGATTCGCCGGCGAGCCGCGCGGCGGCGCGGCTCTGCGCCACCCGTCGACGATCGCGCGCCTCCAGCTCTCGGGCGCGCTCGGGAGCGTCGCCGGCCCACCGGTTGAGCCCCCGGATGTCCCGGGTCAGCGCCCGCAGGCCCACCGCAAGGGCTACCAGGACGGGAATCGCCAGCAGGCCGGCATACGAGCCGATGGTCTCGATCGCGCTCCCCGCGGGCATGCGCAGCCACCTTAGCGGCCGCCGGGGTCGTCGGCCCGGATCCGTTGATCGCGCTGCCGGTACCCGGCGCGTTGGCGCTCCCGACTCATCTCGCCTGCCGGTCAGGTCCGGCTCGGCGGGATGTTCTGGTTGAGGTGAAATAGGTTGGTCGGGTCGTACTCGTCCTTGAGCGCCTGGAGGCGGGCGAACTTCTCCTCGCCGTAGGCGGCTTTGACCCTGTCACCTCCCTCAGCGGAGAGGAAGTTGATGTAGGCGCCCCCGGTGAGCGAGGGCTCGAGGTCCGAGTACAGCCGGTGCGCCCAGTCGACATGGGAGTCGAAGCCCTCGGGACCGTGCGAGGCCGCGATCACGTTCACCACGTACGGCGGCTGGCGCTCCCGGTAGGCCGTCGCGGCCTCGTCCACCCGGGCGACCGCGCCTCCGAAGTGATGGAAGTGGATCTCGGATGCCGGTGAGGTGGCCTCCTGGTGGTACCGAGTCGCCGTCTCGATCGCCGCGTCGTCCAGCTCGCGGACGTAGCCGGCCTTCATGTAGGCGTGCTTGCCGTGCGGCCACAACGGGTCGAGCAGCCCCTGCAGAGCGGTGTAAGGGAGCGGGCCCATCAGGTCGGCCACCGGCTGGCCGAGCTCCCGCAGCGGCGCCACGGCCCTCTCGCCGTCGTCTAGGGGGCCCGCGTAGCACGACACCAGCCCGATCAGCGGCTTGCCGTGCCACTCCGGCGGGATGAACGGCGCCGGCGGCGCCCAGACCAGGATCGCGATGGTCGTCAGCTCGTCGGGCAGCTCACGGACGAAGTCGCGGTAGAAGCGCAGGATCTCGGGAGCCCGATCGCCGCGGTAGAACGTGGGTCCGCCGATCACCGTCGGGCCGACCGGCTGGAGCCGGTACTCCAGCGAGACGGCGATCCCGAAGTTCCCCCCTCCGCCCCTCAGGCCCCAGAGCAGGTCGGGGTTCTCATCGGCGCTCGCGGTGACGACGCGCCCGTCGGCCGTCACCACGTCGGCCGACATCAGGTTGTCGCAGGTGAGGCCCTGCTTGCGCACGAGGTAACCGATCCCGCCGCCCAGGGTGAAGCCGGCCAGGCCGGTGGTCGAGACCAGTCCGCCGGTGACGGCCAGCCCGAAGGCCTGGGTCTCGTGGTCGAACTGCCCCCACTGGGTGCCTCCCTGGGCGCGAGCGGTGCGCCTCTGGGGGTCGACGCGCACGCCGTCCATCGCGCCGAGGTCGATCACGATCCCGCCGTCGCAGGTCGAGAAGCCCGGGATGCTGTGGGCGCCGCCGCGCACGGCGACGTCGAGGTCTTGGCCGCGGGCGAACTCGACCGCGCGCATCACGTCCGCCACGCCTGTACAGCGCACGACGAGCGCGGGGCGGCGGTCGCGCGCGCCGTTCCAGATCGCGCGCGCTTCGTCGTATTCGGCGTCCCCGGGGACGATCACCTGACCGCGGACCGCCTCCGCCAGCTCCGCGATCGTCCCGTCGCCGAGCACCGTCTGTGTGACTCCCTGGGTGGCCATCTTCGTCCTCCTGGTCGTTCGGTTCCCGTCCACCGTCCCTATCCGACCAGCCTACGCCGCCCGACCGGCGGGCACACCCCCTGGACCGGATGCCCGGCGAGCGAGAGCCTTTGCATTCGCTTTTAGGAGTCTTTAGGGGTCGTCGCGCCGGTTGCGGGAAAATCAGCGGGACAGGAGCTCTGGGCCGGGCGCACTTCCTCCGTCGGAATCCCGGGCCGTGAGCGGGTGCCCGCGGATCCCGGCGCAGACCGGCCAGTCGCGAGGTAGCTCGCCTGCCCAGGCCTCGTCACCACCCATGGACTCCGTCCACCGCCTACTGCTGCGCGATCCGGATCATCCGCCCCGAGCGGTGATCGCCCGCCTGCACGAGGAGCTGCCGGGAGTGGAGATCGGGGCGGACGGACGGGCCCTGGTGTTCATGTCCCACGACCGTGACCTCGCGGCCAGGGTCCAGTCGGCTGTCGCCCGGGTGTGCGGCGATCCCGGCTGGACGGAGCACTTCCGCTCGCTCGACGACAATGGACTTCCCGTCGAGCCAAATAAACGTTGACGTTTGATAAACGGGTCGGCCGGGAAGGCTCGAATTGCTCGGTTGCCTCTCCCCTTCCCATTGTCGGACGACTGAGCGATCAGGTTGGGCGGCCCTGGTGCGTCAGCCTCGCACCGGCGCGCCGGGGTCCGCCCGCCGCTTTCCCGCGGTTCAGAACTGTGGACGTGCAGGCAGCAAACCAGCCCCGCGACCTTGACGCACTCGCCGCCGAGGCTCGCGAGCACGGCAACCTGATGGCCCTGCGGGGCCACCAGGACGAAGGGCTGTCCGAGGCCGTCGTCGTGGTGGTGGACGACCCCGACGGCAGAGAGGCCGTTACCCGGCTGCGGATCGGAAGCGAGGTCCTGGTGATGAGGACCGATGAGCTGCGCGGGGCGATCGACGACCTACGGCTGGGAGCTGACTAGTCGGCGCGCCGACCCCGCCGGGCGCCGGTCGGAACTTGCATTTTTAATGGGTGTTTGTGGTAGGTCCGCCGCCCTTCGGCCGAAGACCCGTCCGGTCTGAGGCATGGAAATGCCCTGTCCCGCAGCTGGAGCTTCCCCGTGTCCGATCGCCCCATCCGCCGTTCACCCCGGACCCTGATCTCCCTCGTCGCCGTGGCCGTCGTCGCCGGCCTGTTCGCCGCGCCGCCCGCCCTGGCCGCGGCCCGAGCGGCGCATGTCGTGCCGACGTCGTCGCCGAGCCTGCGCTTCGGCATGTCGGACGCCGCCCGCTCCACCCGGCTGCCGATTGCGGCGACGATCGGCGCGGCGCCGAGGGTCGTCTACTCGGTGCGCCTGGATCCGCGCCGCACCTTCAGCCGGGTCAGCGTGGGGGGATGCTCCAGACGGCGTACTGCCGCGCGACGGACATCGCCGGCGAGAACAAGCCGGGCCATTCCTGCGTTGGCACCCAGCCCTACAAGTTCGAGCCCAACATCTACGCCAGGCTTGTCGTGGCCAGCAGCCCCACGGCGACGACTGGCCGCCAGATAGCGCCCTGGAAGGGCATGCCCTGCCTCAAGGTCGTGCACCATTGCCCGCTTTCGATCCAGGCTAGTCGGGCTGTTGTGTCCGGCGCCGGCCGCTACGTCAACCTGGTCGCCAGCGCGCAGGTCAACGGCCCCGGGGCCAACCAGGTCCTGGTCGTCGAGCCCGAGCAGGGAGAGCTCTAGGTCATCCAGATCCTCGGTCCGCACCGGCCCAGCCGGCCCCTGCTCAGTGGTCGCGGCTGCAGAGCTTCGCCGCCTCCGCCGGCAGCTCGGAGGCCTCGAAGACGAGCGACCGTCCGGCCGTAGTCTTCTCGCGCCTGGTCACCGTGAAGGCCGGCGACGTGATCGACGTCAGGACAGCTTCAATCTGACGATCCACAATTCCGCCGACAACGCCCCGTTCACCGGGACATCGATCTTCCTCACCCGCCGGCGGACCGCCACCTTCCCCAACCGCGGGCTGTCGATCGTCGGAAGGGCCGGCCAGAACTGTCCGGGCACCTGCTCGGTGGGCCAGGTGGGGGCGATCCGCTCGCCGCTCAGCGGCCGGGTCTACGTCAACGTCGCGGTCGTGGTCAAGGACCACGAGGGCAGCACCAACGCCACCGCCAGCTGCGCCGGCAATCTGACCGTGATGAAGCGGTAGGCCGGGAGCGCCGCGCCGAACGCGGCCAGCAGCTCCCGCATGCTACGAGCTAGAAGCCACGACGCTCCCGGTCCGAGCGGGAGACATGACCGTCCCGGTAGAGACGCTCCCAGGCATGCGACAGCCATCCCAGCGCCAGGAGAACCACCACGAACGTGGCGAACGGGGCCTCGATGGGATCGATCGCGCCGAGGACGGCGAAGAACAGGTACAGCACCACGAGGGCGCCCATCACCGCCCACACGGCGGCCTCGATGTGGTAGTCGCGGTGTCGGCGGCGCTCCTCCTCGGCCCGAAGGCGCTCCTCCTCGGGCGGCGCGACGGCCTCGGGCGCGCGCGCCGCGTCGAACCCCGGTTGATCCCCCGGGCCGCCCCGGGGCGCCTTCACCGTGCCCTCCAACGCCGTTCCCTCCTGCCGTGCCTCAGGGCCGTGCCGGCCCTCGGGCGTCATTAGACCAACCGTTCCGGGCCACCTCAACCCGGGAAGGC
>DATFPO010000031.1:0-9172 GCA_035264745.1 Solirubrobacteraceae bacterium
AACGCGTTGTGCTGGCCGAAGAAGACCCACAGGTTGTTCAGACCCAGGTTCCCGAACGGCGAAACCACAGCGCCACCCGCACCGAGCGCCAGCTTGCCGCCGCACGGAACGCTGACCGACTTAACGGTCTGTGAGTTGATAACCGAGCTCAGGCCAGCGGTCGAAAAGTCGCGCAGATAAGCCGCTGCGGGTGCAGCTCCGATGAGCCCGAGCGCCACCACGCCAAGCAGCGCGGGCAGCAGCCGTCGGTACGTCCTCCGTCCTCTCATCGAGTCCCCCTCGGTCGCGTTGGGTGCCAGTCCTACACTGGCGTACGGCGGCAAGTCAAGCCGATCCGTACGACTAGAACGTCCCGCCCGGCTAGTAGTTGCGGTCCGCCGACTGGGACGGCACGGCCGACAAAACCTCGGATCAGCTGGGCGCAGATGGGGGGCGGCCCGCTGCACCCGACCGACTTATTCCGAGGGGAATAGAACGGAGGACGGACCGCCCATCCTCATGCTCGCATAGTCCGGCTGTAGTGGCGAAAAGTCCGGCCAGCCGGACTCGTTGTGTCACCCGGTGAGAGCGCTGGCGCAAAACGCCGCCTCGATGAGCTCGGCCTCGCGCTCGCTGGGCTGATAGTCGGCGTAGATCAGAGTGGTCTTGAAGTCGGAGTGGCCCATCCACTCCTGTAGCGAGCGCATCGGTGCTCCGGCAGTAGCCATACGGGTGGCGAATGTATGTCGCAGGTCGTGGAAGCGCACCTCGCGCACCCCAGCCGCCCGCAGCGCCGCCTTGAACCGCTTGTAGAGGTTGTCCGGGTCCAGTGGCCTGCCGGTGTGCGGGTGGGCGAACACCAGGTCCCCATCGGCCCGCCACTCGCTCGCCTGGAAGAGCCTTTCGAGCTCGCCAGCAAGGCGATCGGCCAGAGGGACGCTGCGGCTAGCTCGGCGGGACTTGGGGGCGCTGATCTCTCCCCTGACCCAGGAACCCCGGACGCAGATGCGGCTTGAGGTCCAATCCACGTCTTCCTAGCGCAAGGCGAGAAGCTCGCCCCGGCGCAGGCCGGTCATGGCAGTCGGGAGTAATGCCGGACATGAGGAGTACGCTGGTTCATCCGCACGGCCCCAAACCCGTTCAGGGCGCCGTGCGCCGGCTGAGCGGCCCCAGCGGCATGGCAGGGATCCATGAGAGAAGGAGCTGCTGGGGTCCGCTCGGTCCTACGGGCAGGCTGTCCGACTAACGGACTAGGTTCCGCGGGGTCGCGGTTTCACATGCGCCCTATTCGGCTAGCCACCGTGCGCGAGGGCATCGGCGTGACGACCGAGGCCGGTTCAGCCGGGCAACCCCTCATAGTTCCCGAGGGCTGGGAGCCGGACGCAGCGAGTCACCCTCCGGGCGAAGCTGCCCGTGGCGGCGTCGTAAAAGACAGTCACCCGCTGGCCCGCGCGCTTGTAGGGGCGATTCCTCTCCGCCGCCTCCATCCGAATGACCTTGGTGGCTTCCTTCCGGCTACGCGCCAGGTAGACGTTGGCGATCTCGACGTCCCCTGTGTCAGCCGCGTGCGCAAGGTGGATGGTCGGTGGGTCACCGAAGCCTGCTGGGATCGCCGACACATGTGCGCCGGTGCCCCGCAGGCATTCGATGACGGTCTGGGGTCGCTCATCGCCGCTCGGAGCGCCACATCCAGCCCCGGCGATCGCCAAAGCCGTCCCCACGGCCATTACGCCGCGTTGAGCGCACCGCCGCTTCTCCGTCCGCTCAGCCATCGCCTCAACCGCGCTTGATGCGAGTCAGCCTAGTGTCCTAGAGCGGCTCCTCGTCGACGACTTCGACGGGCACGTCACCCCAGCGCCGGAGAGCGTCGGCGACCGTCTCGATTGCCTCCTCCGCGCTGGGCGCATTGACGGCCAGGGTCATCGGGCGCTCGCGCCGAGGTCCCTCCCCGTCGCCTGTCGGTGGCGAATCCACCACGCTGATGCTGGAGGCGGCCAGGGCGGCGGTGACCGCCGACGAGGGTTCGATGGAGGCGTCTATGAGGTAGCGCTTCATTGAGCGAGCCTGGGCGTGCGAGGGAGGGTGAGCGGCCCCAGCGCTAGGAACGAGGCGCACGCCGGGGACCGCTCAAAGCTTTGCGCGCGGCCATTCCGAGCCTTTGGGAAGGGGAGGAGGGACCGCGCCCACCCGACATACCCGGACGGAGCCAGGAGGAACCCCCCGACTAAACCGTCGTGGGGCGAGTAGGCGTTTGAGCCGCCAGGAGCGGAGAGCCGCCTACTCCCGCAGCCCCACGGCTTCTAGGCCTCCGCCGGGGTCTGGTAGGGACCCTCGACCTCAGCCTCCTCCCAATCGGCCTCGGACGGGTCATAGGGCTGCTCGTAGCTGCCGTCGTCGTAGCCCTCGTCGACGTCGTAGGTGGCGTCGTAGCTCTGCTCAGTCTCCACGCTGGTCTTCCCCTCTGGGTCGGGTAAGTGGCCATTTGAAACGGCCGCCGCGGCGGCGGCGGCGCTTGGCAGTTGGGCGGGCTTGACCTCGTCGGCCTTGCCCTCGGCGTCGAAGACCCTGGGCGCGAGCCGCTTGAGGTTGCGCACGATGTCCTCGGCCTGGCGGTGCTCGTGGATCACCGTGGGCTCGCCGCGCATCTTCAGGCTGTGATCGAGCGCGATGCCCTTCTGGACGGCTAGGTTGCGCCCGGCCGTCGAGGCGTCCTTGCAAGAGTCGTCCTCGAGCTGGCGCTTGGTCTTCGCGATGGCCACGCGCTCGGCCTCACCGGCGGCGTGGGCGATCTCGATCTGCTCCTGGGCTATCGCCTCGCGGATCTTGCGAGTGTGTTAGTTGGCGATCTCCTGGAAGCGCTCGGCGTGGACGCCGCTCTTCCAGTCGTTCAGCGTGCGCGCCGGGACCTTGTGGCCGGTTGCGCGGAGCTGGCGCTCGGCCGCAGCCGCGCCTCCGCAGATAGCCAACGCGAACAGCCCGCGCTCGATGTCCTCAGGCGAGTAGAGCGTTTGGCGCTTCTGAGCCACGACTCGACGGTACGGGCGCCCCTCGGCGCCCCGCCAAAAGCGCCAAGGGGTCGACGCCGCTGGCCGGCGCGCGTTAGCACTTTGTTGGCACGTTGGCCTGGTTCGTGCTCCCGGGCAAAGAGAAAACCCCGCCTTAGCGGGGCTTTCTCGATGGGCCGGGGAGGATTCGAACCTCCGTCCAACGGATTATGAGTCCGCTGCTCTACCGACTGAGCTACCGGCCCGACCGACGCGGGCGCCGGCCCGGATGACGCTAGCAACGGCGGCCGGCGACGCGGAGGCGGCCGGGCGGGCGGTGCGGGGTCAGTGCAGCCCGCGCTCGATCGCAGCGCGGATCTCGGCCACCGACGTCGCGCCCTCGATGCGCGCCGCCACCCGGCCCCGACGGTCGATCACGAACACCCACGGCTCGTTGTGCAGCCCGAAGGCGCTGAGCTGGGGACGGACACCGTCCTGGATGCGGTTGTTGCGGTAGACCTCCATGTGGATGAAGGCAGCACGGTCGCCGAATTGCGACTTGAGCTGCTCGACCTCGTCGACCACCGGGCCGCAGACTCGGCTCTGGCAGAGCTGGGGCGTCGCGAAGGCCAGCACCACCGGGCGGTGGCCGATCACGTTGGCGAAGTCGACCGAGTGCATGTCGTCGGGAGGAACGCGGGTGTCGATGCGGCTCACGTCGCCGTGGACGCCGGCCACCGTGGGCGTGTGGATGCGCGGTGCTCGCGCGCCCACCGGGATCGGACCGGGCGCGCCCACCTGCACCGGCGCGGCGCTCGACGCCACCAGGCCCCCGGCGGGGCGCGCCACCGCGAAGGCGACGTAGCTTCCCTTGGACGGAAACGGCACCCGGGCGACGTACACCGACTTGGCGGCATCCGGGTCCTGGGCGGTCGTCCTGGACCGGAACCGAGGCTGGACCGCGAGCGACTCGAGCCGCGCGGGAAACGGCCCGCGCACGTCGGTGCCCGAGCCCGAGGCGACGTAGACCGCGGCCGGCGTCTGCACCTGTCTTCCGGACGGGGAGAACAGCCCGAAGCCGAACCGGGCGGTCCCGGGCGCGATGACCGCGACGCTGGGCCTCAGATCGGGTCGAGACGAGGCCGGCGCGCGGATGAGTCGAGCCAGCTGAGGGCTGTCCGCCGCGGGGAAGTCCTGCGCGCGCGGCTGGGCGCCCCCGCTCGTGGAACCCGTCCCGGCGCCGCCGCAGCCGGCGAGAGCCAGGGCCAGAGCCAGCACGCCGGTGGTCAGGGTGGGTCGCCCGCGCACGCCCGACACTGTAGAGCGCGGCGATCTGCGTCTCGCCAGGTGTCGGTGCGGGCAAACTGATTGGATACCGCGGCCATGGCGGAACGAGCGGCGATCGTGACCGGGGCCTCGAGCGGGATAGGGCTCGCGATCGCCCGGATGCTCGGCGACGAGGGTCATGGGCTGACCGTGGCCGCCCGGCGGCCGGACAAGCTGGAGCAGGCGGCCCAGGGCCTGAGCGAGGAGGGCTACGAGGTCGAGCCCGTGCCGGCCAACCTGGCCTCCGAGGACGACATCCGCGCCGTGGTCGAGCGCCATCGCGAGCGCTTCGGCCGCCTGGACGTGCTGGTCAACAACGCCGGGGTCGGCATCGGCGCGCCGGTCGAGGAGACCCAGACCAAGCGCCTCGACATGCAGCTGAACGTCAACCTGCGCGCGATCGTCCTCTTCTACCGCGAGTGCGCCGAGATGCTCAAGGCGGCCGGCGCCGAGCACCACGGCGCGCTGGTGGTCAACACCGCCTCGATCGCCGGGAAGACCGGCCAGGGGTGGCTCTCGATCTACTCGGCCACCAAGCACGGCGTGGTCGGCTTCAGCAACTCGATGAACAAGGAGCTGGGCGCGGCCGGAGTGAAGTCGTGTGCGCTATGCCCGGGGTTCGTCGACACCCCGATGACCGAGTTCGTCAAGCAGGAGGTCTCGCCCGAGGAGATGATCCGGCCGCAGGACATCGCCGAGGTCGTGCGCGGGCTCCTGCGCCTGTCACCCGCCTGTGTGGTGCCCGAGGTGATCTTCCAGCGCCCGGGCGAGGGGCTCTAGCGCCGCTCAGGCGCCGACCGGGGTGCGCCGGTCCTCGGCCTCGGCCTCGGCCAGCGCGGCGCGCTGAGCCTCCACCCGCGACATCGCTCGGGCGTAGTCGTCGTAGCGCCGGAACGGCCGCAGCCAAGCCCACCCGGCGCGCCCGGAGAGCTCGCGCGAGCGGTCGGGGTCGCCGGGGCGGCGCGCGGGACGCTCGGCGGCGACCTCGCTGCGGCGCTCGGCGACCAGCCGGCGATGGTCCTCGATGGCCGCGCCCAGGTCGTCGCGCAGGTCGTAGCGCTCCTCGGCCAGGAGGCTGGCCTCCAGATGGGTGACCAGGATCCGCAGCTCGCGCTCGGTCGCGCGCCGCGCGCGGCTGTTGGCCTTCGCGAAGCGGTCCCAGGAGCGCGCGAAGGACAGGAAGCTGGTGCGCCCGCCGCAGCGGTGGGCGGCGAGCATGGGGCACACCCCGCCGCTGCGGTCGGTGTAGGCGCCGACGATGATGTCGTTCGAGCGCACGCCCTGGAGCATCGCCACCCGCGTCTCCACCGGCAGGCAGTCGATCGCGGTTCTCAGGTCTTCGATCGGATGCCGCTTACGTCGTATGGCTGCCCTCCCCTACCCGAGGCTACGGTATCGCGTCTCGCCGGACAAAAAAAGACCTGCGGATGAAAGGAAAGTTGCCATGAGGCTCGGGATCGGCATCGGCTACTGGGGCCTCGGCCTCGACGCCGACCAGCAGCTGCACATCGTCCGCGAGGCCGAACGGCTCGGATACGACTCGGTCTGGGCGGCCGAAGCCTATGGATCCGACGCCGCCACCGTGCTGGGCTGGCTGGCGGGCGTCACCGAGCGCATCGGTCTGGGCTCGGCCATATTCCAGATGCCGGCTCGCAGCCCGGCCATGACCGCCATGACCGCCGCCACACTGGATCAGATCTCCGGCGGGCGAATGCGCTTGGGGATCGGGTCCTCGGGCCCGCAGGTGGCCGAGGGCTGGCATGGGCAGCGCTTCGCCCGCCAGCTTCAACGCACCCGCGAGTACGTGGCGGTGGTGCGCAAGGCGCTCGCCCGCGAGCGCCTGGAGTTCAGCGGCGAGACGCTCCAGCTGCCCCTCTCCGACGGACCGGGCAAGGCGCTCAAGCTGATGATCTCCCCCGTGCAGGAGCGGATCCCGATCTACCTGGCGGCGATCGGTCCCCGCAACGTCGCCCTGGCCGGGGAGATCGCCGATGGCTGGCTGCCCACCTTCTTCTCCCCCGAGCACGTGGCGGAGTTCCGTCCGCGGCTGGAGGAGGGCGCCTCCCGCGCCGGGCGCAGCCTCGACGGCTTCGACATCGCCCCCAACGTCCAGGTCCACGTGGGCGAAGACCGCGAGGCTGCGCGCAACGCGATGCGCCCGATGCTCGCGCTCTACGTCGGTGGAATGGGCTCGCGCGAGCGCAACTTCTACAACGCGCTGATGCAGCGCTACGGGTTCGAGGCGGCGGCGCGCCAGGTCCAGGACCTGTACCTGGAGGGCCGGCGCGAGGAGGCCGCGGCAGCACTGCCCGACGAGCTGATCGACACCGTGACCCTGTGTGGCCCGCCCGACTTCGTGCGCGAGCGTCTAGCGGTCTACCGGGACGCGGGCGTGGGCACCCTCATCGTGAGCCCGATGTCCTTCGACGCCGACGAGCGGGTCGAGCAACTGCGCCAGATCGCGACGCTCGCGTCTTGAGGCGCCGGCTTCTCCTCGCCGCCTTCGGCGATCCCGGACACGCCTTTCCCATGCTGGCGCTCGGCCAGCGCCTCGCCGGGCGCGGCCACGACGTGACCCTCGAGACCTGGCAGCGCTGGCGGGGGCATGTCGAAGCGGGGGGCATGACGTTTGCCGCCGCGCCCCAGTACGACGTCTTCCCCACCCGAGAACGCCCGCTCAAGCCCTACCAGGCGGTCGTGCGCGCCGCCCGGGACACCGCGGCGCTGGTCGCGCGGCTGCGTCCGGACGCCGTGGTGGCCGACATCCTCACGCTGGGGCCCGCGCTGGCCGGCGAGCTCGAGGGCGTCCCGGTGGCGACCCTGGTCCCCCACGTGTTCCCGGCCACCGCTCCCGAGCATCCGCCCTACGCGCTCGGCGCGCGAGTACCCCGCACCGCGGCGGGTCGCGCCCTGTGGCGCGCCCTGGCCGGGCCGATGGACGGCGGGCTGCGCCGCGGACGCCGGGAGCTCAACCACACCCGCGCCATGCTGGGCCTGCCCGCGCTCGAACACGTGCACGGCGGCATCAGCCGGCGGCTCTGCCTGGTGGCCACGTTTCCCCAGCTGGAATATCCGCGCGAGTGGCCGTCGTGGACGCGGGTGGTGGGGCCTCTGATGTGGGAGCCGCCGGCCGATGATGTGCAGCTGCCGCCGGGGGACGATCCCCTGGTGCTGGTGGCGCCCTCCACCTCGCAGGACCGCGACCACCGGCTGCTTCGGGCGGCGCTCGAGGGCCTCGCCGACGCACCGGTCCGCGTCCTGGCCACCTGGAACCGGCGCCCGCTGCAAAGCTCGGTCGTCCCGGCGTCCAACACCCGGCTGGTCGAGTGGGTGTCCTACTCGCGCACCATGCCCCGCTGCGACCTGGTCGTGTGCCACGGAGGCCACGGCACCGTGGTTCGGGCTCTGGCCTGCGGTGTCCCGGTGGTGGCGTCGCCGTCGGGCGGCGACATGGGCGAGAACGCGGCCAGGATTGACTGGGCACGCGTCGGCGTGCGCCTGCCGTGGCGGCTTTGCACGGCTCGCGCGCTGCGGCTCGCGGTGGAGCGAGCGCTCGGGGACCCGCTGATGGCGGCGCGAGCCAGGGCGCTGTCGGCGTGGGCGGCGGCCCGGGACGGCGTGGAGCGCGCGGCCGACGAGGTCGAGCGCTTCGCGCTCAGTGAACGATGATCTTCAGCCCCACGATCGCCAGACCGAAGATGCCGTTCAGGGCCACCGCGCCGACCGTGCCCAGGCGCGACAGACCGGAGCGGCGGGCGATCACCAGCCCCCAGCCCAGCAGGAAGAGGATCCCCAGAGCCATGGCCAGGTTGACGGGGCCGAGCGCGCGGGGAGGATTCCGACCCAGCCGAGGGCGAGCGCCGCGAGCGCGGGGAACGCGGCCTGCATCATGGGCCACTCCTGGCCCATGAGCGCCCGCACCTCGCGCCAGGTCAGCGGCTCCGGGCGGTCGAGGCGGAGGGCCACCGCCTCGGCATACAGGTGCGCCAGCCAGAACACCGCCATCGTCAGCAGCACGCTGAAGAAGATCTCGACCGAACCGGCCTGAGCGTCCTCGGAGAGCGCGGCGACCATGGAGATCGTGAGGATCTGGCCGTAGATCGCGCCCACCCTGCGAAGGCGGAGAGCCCGTCCCGCGCTCATCGGGCCGAGCGTACCCGCAATCGCCGCCCAGAAGGGCGTCACCGGGGCGCTCCTCGGTTGGGCTAACCTTGCCAGCCGCCGAGCTTCCAGCCGGCGGACGGTCCCGGGTAGCTCAAGTGGCAGAGCGCTCGGCTGTTAACCGAGAAGTTGTGGGTTCGAGTCCCACCCCGGGAGCTTCAGAGGCGCCGCGCGGTCAGGTCGCGGGCGCGCGGTCCGGCGGCGGTGAGCCGCTCGGACCCTCCTCCATCACCCGATCGATCGCGCTGTCCAGCCTGGCCTTGACCCGGTTGCGCTCCCGGGCCAGGACGCTGATGTCCAGGCGGCCCTCGGCCCGGGCGGCGGCGATCTCTCGCTCCAGGCGGGCGGTCTCGAGCTGAAGCCCCTGGACCTCGAGGGTCGCCGGCTCCGCGGGCTGCTGGGCGGCCCGGAGGGACAGCTCGGCCAGCAGCGGCGCCAGGTCGCCGCCGGGCTCGAGGTCCGCGAGCGGGTCGGTGAGGTGGTCGCGCAGATGGGCCGCGGCTCGACGCACCGGCTCGGTGGTGAAGTGCTGGTCCAGGTCCACCCTGCGCAGCGCTTCCCGGCCGGGATCGGGCAGGGCGATGCACAGGGCGAGGAACGTACGCTCGGTCTCCTGGCGGCGATCGAGGGGCGCCCGGCGGCTGCCGCCCTCGACCGCGCCGCCGGCCGGGGCGGCCTCGGCCAGCGAGGCGACGACCTGCTCGGAGAGCCCCAGCCGTCCG
>DATFPO010000032.1:0-7721 GCA_035264745.1 Solirubrobacteraceae bacterium
CTCAGCAGCGTCCCGTCGGCCGCCACCGGCACCCGCCTTCCGGCGATCAGCGCCACCGCCACCGGCCTGCGATAGAGGACCTGGATGCGCAGCCGGTGCGGGGGGTCGGCCGCCACCCGCAGGCCCCTGACGATGGGATAGGCCCGGACCGCGCTGCGCAGGTCCGCGGGCCGGACGTGGAGGGTGGTCATGTCCGACGCCGCCACGCGCAGCGTGTCGGCGATGGCCGGCCCGTCGCGGCCGACCGCGCCGCTTACGGTCACCTTCCGGACGTCGACCAGCGACGAGTCGCGCAGCCACAGCCAGCCGCCGGCCAGCGCGCCGGCGACGATGAGGCCGACGATCGCCCGTCGTCGCAGGCGCCTCACGACCCCTCCCAGTCCTCGGGCCAGGCCACCGGGCCCAGGGTCTGGACCTCCGGCTCCAGGGTGACGCCGAAACGCTCGCGCACCCGCCGGCGACCCTCCGCCATGAGGGCGATCACGTCGGCCGTGGTGGCGTCCCCGACGTTCTCCACGAAGTTGGCGTGCTTGTCCGAGAAGCGCGCTCCGCCGATCCGCAGGCCGCGGCATCCGGCCTCCTCCAGCAGCTGACCCGCCGTGCGGCCCTGCGCCCGGGCGTCGCCGGGGTTCTTGAACGTCGAGCCGAACGTCTTGATCCCCGAGGGTTGGGCGGCGTGACGCTGGGAGCGCATCCCCGCCAGCGTCGCCTTGACCTCCTGGCTGGGCGCCGGGGCCAGCGCGAACGACGCGCGGGCCACCACCTCCCCGGGACCCAGGTTGGAGCGCCGGTACGCGAACCCCAGCGACTGCGGCGAGCGGCGCTCGACCCCCTGCGCACTGGTGACGTCCACCCATTCGAGCACCCGTCCCAGCTCGCCCCCGTACGCGTTGGCGTTCATCTTCACCGCGCCGCCCACGGTGCCCGGGATGTTCACGCCGAACTCGATCCCGGTGAGCCCCGCCCGCGCCGCCTGGGCCGAGACGGCGGGGAGCCGGGCCCCGCCGCCGCAGCGCATCCGGGTGCCCTCGAGCTCTACGCGGGCCAGCTCGGCGTCCAGCTTGATCACCAGTCCCCTCACACCCTCGTCGGCCACCAGCAGGTTCGACCCGGAGCCGACGACTCCTACCGCTAGGCCGGCGCCGGCGGCCCAGGCCAGCAGCTCGGCCAGCCGCTGCTCGCTGCCCGCCCGCCCGAAGAACTCCGCCGGCCCGCCGGTGCGCAGGGTGGTCAGCCGCGCCAGGGGGTACCCCGCCTCGACGTCGGGTCGCGCCGCGGTCATGCCACCAGCTTCGCCGCCAGCTCGTCCACGTTGCCCGCCCCCAGCGTCAGGCACAGGTCGTCCCCGCGCAGCTCGGCCCGCAGGAAGCGCTCGGCGTCGTCGATGGTGGGGAACCAGCCGACCCGGCCACCTCCGGCGGCGTCGGCCGCCGCCTCGGCGATCCAGCGTCCGGAGACCCCGGGGTGATCGTCGGGACGCTCGCGGGCCCGGTAGACGTCGAGTACCACCGGCAGGTCGGCGGTCGCCAGCGCGCGGCCGAACTCCCGCCACAGGGCGGCGGTGCGGGAGTAGAGGTGGGGCTGGAAGGCCGCCACCACGCGGCGCGGCCGCAGTGTGCGAGCGCCCGCGATGGCGGCGCGCACCTCGGTGGGGTGGTGGGCGTAGTCGTCGTACACCGGCGATCCCTGCGCCGCCCTGCCGCGCAGCTCGAAGCGGCGGGCGACGCCGCGGAACTCCCCGAGCGCGCCGGCGGCGGTCGCGGGGTCAGCCCCGGCCAGCCCGGCCGCGGTCAGCGCGGCGGCGGCGTTGAGGGCGTTGTGGACGCCGGGGACGGCGAGGCGCACCTCCTGTCCGTCCCACGCGAACCGCGAGCCGCCCGGCTCCAGGCGGAGCGCCGCGATGTCGAAGGTGGCGTCCACCGGCTCGTGGAGGCGCAGCAGCTGCGGCCGGTCCCACACGACGGTGCGCTGCGCCGCGTCCAGGAAGGCGCGCATGGTCCGCTCCAGCTCCAGGCGGGAGCCGTACGTCACGTGGTGGTCCAGCTCGAGGTTGGTCACGACCGCGATGGCGGGCCGCAGCTCCAGCAGCGAGCGGTCGGACTCGTCCGCCTCGACCACCACCCACTCGCCCGATCCCCACTGGGCGTTCGTGCCGGTGTCGCGAAGCTCTCCCCCGATCAGGTAGGCCGGATCCATTCCGCAGGCCCTCAGCGCCAGCACCGCCATGGCCGCGGTGGTGGTCTTGCCGTGCGTGCCGCTCACCGCCAGGCAGCGCTTCATGGACGCGACCTGTGCCAGCAGGGCGCCGCGATGCAGCTCGGGCGCCCCGCTCGCCGCGGCGACCGTGCGCTCCGGGTTGTCGGCGCCCACCGCCGTCGAGTAGACGATCTCGGCGCCCTCGGGGACGTTGCCGGCGTCGTGTCCGATCGCCGGGTCGATGCCGGCGGCCCGCAGGCGGGCGACGTAGGGTGACTCCGCCCGGTCGGAGCCGGTGACCTGCGCCCCGAGGGCCTGCGCCACCTGGGCCAACCCGCTCATGCCCGCCCCGCCGATCCCGACGAAGTGCAGGCGGCGGCCGGCGAAGGGCGCAGCGTCGCTCACCGGGTCACCCTGCCGCCGCCAGCACCTGGGCGGCCACCGCCCGGGCCGCGGCGGGCCGGGCCAGTGCGGCCGAGGCCTCGCGCATGTCGGCCAGGCGCTCGGGGTCGTCCAGCAGCGCCGAGACCGTCTCGGCCAGGCGCATCGGCATGAGCTCGTCATCGACGATCACCACCGCGGCTCCGGCGTCGGCCATCCAGCGGGCGTTGCTGGTCTGGTGATCGCCCGCGGCGTGGGGATAGGGAATCAGCACCGCCGGCCGCCCGTGCGCGGCGATCTCCATCACCGAGCCGCCGGCGCGGGCCACGACCAGGTCGCTGGCCAGCAGGGCCTGACCGAAGTCGTCCAGATAGGGACGCAGGTCGTAGTGCGGTCCCGGGCTGCGCAGGCTGCCGAAGTCCCGCCGCCCGGCGACGTGGAGGACGCGGAAGTCGACATCCGCGAAGCCGGCGATGGCGGCCTGGTTGATCGACCTGGAGCCGAGCGAGCCGCCGTAGACGAGCAGGCAGAACTCGCGGGGCGACAGGTTGAAGCGGGCCCGCGCCGCGCGGCGGTCGGTCGCCGGCGGGGGCATCGGACGGCCCGTGACCCGGAAGCGCTCGCCGCGGCGGCCGTCGATGGGAAAGGACAGGCACACCCTCCGGGCGAAGGGGGCGAGCAGGCGGTTGGCCAGGCCGAGCTGCGAGTCGGCCTCGGTCAGCACCAGCGGCAGGCCGTCGAGGGCCGCGGCCAGCCCCACCGGCCCCGACACGTATCCACCGCCGCCCATGACCACGGCGGGGTGCAGCTCACGGAGGAGCCGGCGCGCGCGAGCGGTGGCCACGGCCGCACGCCCCAGCGCCCGCACCGCCCGCAGCGGATTGCCGCGGTCCAAGCCCTCAAGTCCCAGCGACCGCAGCTGGTATCCGGCGGCCGGGACGAGCTCGGACTCGGCGCGCTGCCCGCCCACGAAGACGACGTGGGCGCCCTCAGCCCGCAGCACGTCGGCCACCGCCAGCGCGGGCACGACGTGGCCGGCGGTCCCTCCGGCGGCGATCACGATCTGCTTGGACATGGGGTGCGGCCTGAGCTGGGTTGGACCGGTGGCGGCCGGTGCGCGTCCCCCCGCGCAGGTCCACCACGCGGAGGCGCGCGGCGCCGCCGCCGGCCACGTTCAGCAGCAGGCCCATGGCCGCCAGCAGCACCGTCAGGTTGCTCGAACCGTACGAGATGAACGGCAGCGGCACCCCGGTGAGCGGCGCCAGCCCCAGCACCGCGAACAGGTTGAGCGTGGCCTGGCAGAGGATCAGGCAGGTCAGCCCGGTGGCGACAAGCTGGGCGTAGCGGCCGGTGGCCGCCCGTGCGGCGCGCAGGCCCGCGTAGGCGATCGTCCCGTAGAGGAACAGCACCCCGCACACGCCGGCCAGCCCGAGCTCCTCGCCGATCACCGCCAGGATGAAGTCGGTGTGGGCCTCGGGCAGGTAGAAGACCTTCTGCACCGACTGGCCCAGGCCGACGCCGAACAGTCCGCCGGATCCCAGGGCGATCTGCCCCTGGACCGACTGGAAGCCGGCCCCGCCGGCGTCCGCCCAGGGGTTGAGGAAGGCGGTCAGCCTGGCGCGGCGATACGGCTCGATCAGCGCGAACAGCGCCACCACGGTGACGACGACGGCGGCGATTTCCACCAGGGGGCGGAGCGGTATCCCGCCGGCGACCAGGAGCGCGGCGACCGTAAAGGCGATGACCAGTGCCGTGCCGAGGTCGGGCTCGGCGCCGACCAGCACGCAGGCCAGCCCGACCACGAGCAGGAGCGGACTGACGATCCCGCGCAGGTTCCGTACCCCGTGTGGTCGCGCGGCGATCACCTGGGCGGCGTAGAGGACCAGCGCCAGCTTGGTCAGCTCGGAGGGCTGGAACTGGAGCGGTCCGGCTCCCAGCCAGCGCTGGGCACCGTTCACCTCGACGCCGACGCCGGGGATCAGCACCGCCAGCAGCCCGGCGAACGAGGCGACCAGGAGCGCCGGGGTGAGCCGGCGCGCCGCCTCCAGGCCTCGCCGGGAGAGGACGTGCATGGCCACCAGCCCGACGGCACCCCAGGCGAGGTAGCGCTCCAGATAGCCGCTGCCGTCGCCGTGCCCGGTCAGCAGGTCGCGCGCCGACGAGGCGCTGTAGACCATGACCGCGCCGCCCGCCAGCAGGCAGAGGGTGGCGGTGAGCAGGATCCGGTACTCAAGGGGCGGCTCCGCCTGTGCCCGGCTCCGCGCCATGTTCAGGCCTCCCTCGCCAGGGCGCGGAAGTGCTCGCCGCGCTGCTCGAAGTCGCGGTACTGGTCGAACGAGGTGCATCCCGGCGACAGCAGGACGACCTCCCCCGGACCGGCCCGGGCGCGCGCGGCGGCCATCGCATGCTCGAGGTCGCCCGAGCGCTCGAGCCGTACGCCGGTCCGGGCCAGGGCGCGAGCCATCTCCTCCGCGGCCTCGCCCACCAGGTACACGGCCCGCGAGCGCTCGGCCACCGCGGGGGCGAGCGCCTCGTAGCCGCCGCCCTTCCCCCGGCCTCCGAGGATCAGGTGCACGGTCCCCGGCGGGAACGAGTCGAGCGCCACCAGGGTCGAGGCCGGGTTGGTCGCCTTGGAGTCGTTGACGTACAGAACTCCGTCCCGCTCGACCACCTCCTCCAGGCGGTGGGCCACCCCGGGGAACGTGCGCAGCGCCGTGGCCACCGCATCGGCCGGGACGCCTCGCGCCAGGGTGGCGGCGGCGGCGGCCATGGCGTTGAGCGCGTTGTGCGCCCCCCGCAGGGACAGGTCCGCCGCGTCGAGGAGCGGTTGGTTCCCCCACCAGATCCGGCCCGCCCGCAGCGAGACGTCGTCGTCGGGCCGGGTGCCGAAGCAGACGCGACGAGCGCAACCGCCGAGGTCGTCGATCTCCAGGTCGGACGGGGCCACGGCCACGTCGTGGTCGCCCTGGCGGGCGAAGGCCTGCAGCTTGGCGCGCGTGTAGGAGGCCAGGTCGCCGTGCCGGTCGAGGTGGTCCTCGGCGATGTTGAGCAGCACCGCCGCCTCGGGCGCGAACGCCTCGGTGTCCTCGAGCTGGAACGAAGACGCCTCGCAAGCCACCGTGGCGCTCGGCGGAAGGCGGCCGATCACCGAGGCGAGCGGGGTCCCGACGTTGCCTGCCACCGCGACCGGCAGCCCCGCCTCGCGGTGGACGTGCCCGACCAGCTCGGTGGTGGTGGTCTTGCCGTTGGTCCCGGTCACCGCGATGAACTCATTGGGAATCAGCCGCCAGGCCAGCTCGAGCTCCCCGATCACCGTGACCCCGCGCCGGCGGGCCTCGCTCACCGGGGCCGCCTCGCGCGGGACGCCGGGGCTCTTGACCAGCGTGCGCGCGCGGGCCACCAGCTCGCCGCCTGGCGTGCCCAGATGCACTTCGACGCCGGCCCGCTCAAGCCTGCCGGCCTCGTCGGGCGCACCGAGGTCACAGCCGACGACCTCTTGTCCGCGATCGCGCAGGGCCAGGGCGGCGGCCGCGCCCGAGCGCGCCAGGCCCACCACCAGATAGGGCCCCGGCGGCAGGTCCGGCCGCGACTTCACCGTCGGAGACTCGCCGCTCGCCGAGGCGCGGGCGGGGATGCCGGGATGCGCTCCACGCGGGCCGCCTCCGGGGCTAGCCGAGGCTGTTCTGGTAGATCGTGAACCCGATCGCCCCACACGCGGCGGCCACGATCCAGAAGCGCAGGATGATCTTCGTCTCCGACCAGGCCAGCATCTCGAAGTGGTGGTGGACCGGGGCCATCAGGAACACCCGCTTGCGCAGGGCCTGGAACGACACGACCTGGATCGCCACCGACAGTGCCTCGAACACGAAGATCCCGCCCAGGACGATCAGCAGGATCTCGGTCTTGGTCATCACCGCCATGGCGGCGATCGCGCCGCCCAGGCCCAGCGACCCGGTGTCCCCCATGAAGATGTTGGCCGGGAACGAGTTGAACCACAAAAAGCCGATCGAGCCGCCGACCAGGCAGGCGGATAGCAGAGCCAGGTCCCGCTGGCCCGGCGTGATGAAGGTGATCCCGATATAGGCCAGCAGGACGATGGCGGCGCAGCCGGCGGCCAGGCCGTCCAGCCCGTCGGTGAGGTTCACCGCGCTCGTGGTGCCGGCGACCACCAGGTAGATCAGCACCGGATAGAAGAACCCCAGGTCGATCTGGTAGTCGACGATCCGCAGGCGCAGCATGTTGGACAGGTGCGCGACGTCGGTGGCCAGCCACCACAGGCCCAGCGAGATCGCAACCGTGACAACCAGTTTGGTCCGGGCCCGCAGCCCGAGCGAGCGCCGGCGCACGATTTTCACGTAGTCGTCGGCGAAACCGAGCAGCGCGCACACGATGGCCGCTCCGAACACGCCCAGCGCCTGGGGGGTGAAGTTGGACAGGATCAGGAACGGTGCCGCGATCGCCACGAAGATGATGACCCCGCCCATGGTCGGCGTGCCCGCCTTCTCGTGGTGGCCCTGCGGGCCCTCCTCGCGGATGCGCTGCCCGAACTCGCGCTCGCGCAGGAACGAGATGAACTTCGGGCTCAGGAAGATGCATATGAGCAGCGACGCCGTGCCGGCGATCAGCACGCGTCCCATCAGCGGACCGCCTCCGCGCCGGTCAGCGCCTCGGCGACCGCCTCCAGCCCGACGCCACGCGAGCCCTTGAGCAGCACGGTGTCACCGGGCGCCAGCAGCTCGGCGAGCAGCGCGGCCGCCTCGGCCGCACTGCCGACGGCGTGTCCCTCGCCGGGAAACTCGTCGAGCAGCCGCGCCGCCAGCTCACCCACCGTCACCAGGACGTCGACCCCGGCCTCCCGCGCCTGGCGGCCGGCCTGGCGGTGGAAGTCCTCCGCCCCCGGCCCCAGCTCGAGCATGTCCCCGAGCACGGCCACGCGCCGGCCCGCGGCCTGCTCGGCGAGGTCCTCGAGGGCCGCACGCACCGACATTGGGTTGGCGTTGTAGCAGTCGTTGATCAGGACGACGTCCCCGGCCGCGGCGATGCGCTGCCCGCGCATGGCCGAGAACGCGACGTCGATCCGCCCCGCGGGCTCCACGCCGACTGTCAGCGCCGCCGCCACGGCGGCGAGGAGGTTGAGCCGGTGG
>DATFPO010000033.1:0-2249 GCA_035264745.1 Solirubrobacteraceae bacterium
GCTCGTCCACCACCACCCGGCGCTCGCCGTCCAGCCGGCCCCGGCCACGGAGCAGCTGGACGCGGTGACGGTCCAGCCATTCCACCTGCCCGGAGTCGTCGAGGCCGTGGATGATCTCGTCGCGGCGGTCCAGCGCGGACTGAACGTCCAGCTCGCCGGTGATCGCCTCGCTCACCCCGGGGACCCGGTGTACCTCGGCCATCAGCTCGCCGGGGCGCAGCAGGCCCTTGGATGGCATGCAGGCGTAGTACGAGCACTCGCCGCCGATCAGGTCGCTCTCCACCAGGGCGACCTCGAGCCCGTGGTCGGCCAGGCGGCCGGCGCAGACCTCGCCGGCCGGGCCCGCGCCGATCACCACCACGTCGACTTCGCGCTCGGCCGGCATTCGGGGCGCGGCCGGTCAGCCTCCGGCGCTGGGATCGCCCTCGCGCCGGGGGCCGGCCGGAACCACCAGGGGCTCGGTCGGTGCCTCGATCACCGCCTCGTGCTCCTCCTCCAGCTCGGGCGGCTCCATGCCGTCGCACACCAGGCGGAAGGCGCCGGTGCCGATGCGCGGATCGGCCTCGAGGACCAGGCCGGCGATCGTGTCGCCCTCTTCCCAGCCCATCCGCTCGATCTCGAACGGGTTCATGCGCACCGTGTGCGGCGGGAACGGGCACTGGCGGTTGTGATCCGCCTTGGCCTTGGCGATCGCCTCGAAATTGCGGCCCTCGACGGTCATCGCGGTCAGTCTGCCACGGCGGCCAGGCGCGGTGGGGCGACACCGGCCCGGCCGGCGATGATCCCGGCCAGCCGGGCGATGGTGGGACAGGGCACGCCGTGACGCGCGCCGGCCCTCAGCACCGACCCGGCGATGTGGTCGAGCTCGGGCTCACGCCCCGCCGCGATGTCGCGCTGCAGGGAGGAGCCCAGCGTGGCGTGGGCGCCGCCGAGCTCGTCCAGCACGGCCGCGGTCTCGATGCTCGCGCCCTCGGCCGCCGCGACCTGGGCCCCCTCCGACACGCACGCCTCCAGCGCCGCCCTCCACTCGGGGTCCGTGCGGATGAATCCCAGCGGGCGATCCGCCGCCGCCGTCGTGCAGGCCAGCGCGTTGAGCCGCACCAGCTTGCCCCACAGCACCTGCGCCTCCGACGCGCCGATCCGGGTCGGGATGCCGGATCGCTCCAGCGCGGCGGCCAGCGCCTCCATGGCCGGGCGGGGGCCCGGCTGGTCGGAGGCGAGGTCGACGCGCAGGAAGCGGCTGGTGTGGACGATCAGACCGGGCGCCGGACGGTCGGCCTCGATGCGGATGGCGCCCGCCAGCGCGCGATCGCCGAATCGCTCGCGCAACGGGCCCATGTGTTCCAGCCCGTTGAGCAGCGGCACCACCAGGCCCGGCTCCGCGGCCACCCGCTCGAGCGCCGGCGCCAGCCCGGGCGCCTTGGTGGCCACGATCAGGGCGTCGAAGCGCTCCTCGATCCTCGGCACCACCGGGGGACGGACGGTGAAGTCGCCGAGCAGTACGCTGCGCACCCGCAGGCCGTCCCGGGCGACGACCTCGGCCGTGGGCTCGCGCGCCACCACCGTCACCGGCTCCCCGGCACGGGCCAGGGCGCCGGCCATGAATCCCCCGACCCCGCCGGGGCCGAGCACGGCGATCGACCGCATCGGCTAGCCGGCCGCCTCGGCCGTGGGCTGCGGCGCCGGGAGGGGATCGATCAGGACACCGGGATTGAGGATGCCGGCCGGGTCGACCGCCGCCTTCACGGCCCGCAGGGCGGCCGCGAACGGCTCGGGTCGCTGGCGGTCGTACCAGGGGCGGTGGTCGCGCCCGACGGCGTGGTGGTGGGTGATCGTCCCGCCCGCGGCGATCACCGCGTCGGACGCCGCCCGCTTGATCGCCTCCCACTGATCGAGCTCCTCGCCGGGACGGGTCGGCGCGAGGATGGTGAAGTAGGGCGCCGGCCCGTCCGGGTACACGTGGGTGAATCGGCAGGTCACGCTGCCGGCCCCGCACTGCTCGCGCACCGCCTCCTGTGCGGCGCCGGCCGCGGCAGCGAGGAAGGACTCCAGCCGGTCCCAGGTGATGGCGGTCTCGAACGTCTCGGACAGCACGCCCATGGCCACGAAGGTGTCACGGAGGTAGGGCGCGCGCAGGAACGCCTCCCGCCAGGCTCCGACCGCGCCCTCGCGCCCGCCCGCGCCCGAGACCGAATCCCACTCCCCGCCATGGCGCGAGCACAGTTCCAGCGCCCGATCCATCCCCGGGT
>DATFPO010000034.1:0-8614 GCA_035264745.1 Solirubrobacteraceae bacterium
AGACGGCACAGGAGATGGTCTCGGCCTCCGGGCGAATCTCCTTCGGAGCCATCGGTGCGACCAGCGTACCAACCGCCCCCGGGGCCGCGATGGGGGCGCCGGCCCTGGCGGCTGCGCTAGGTCCTGACCGTCTCCTCCTCGGTGCGGGCCTGCTCGACCACCTTGCCGGCCAGGTGGGCGGGGACCTCCTCGTAGCGCGCGAACTCCATCGTCAGCTCGCCCTGGCCGCCGGTGATCGCCCGCAGATCGGGCGCGTAGGACAGCATCTCGGACATCGGGACCTCGGCCTTGACCTCGGTCATGGCGCCAACCGGCTCCATTCCCAGCGGGCGGCCGCGACGGGAGTTGAGGTCGCCGATCACATCGCCGACGGTCTCCTCGGGCACCGACACGGTGACCAGCATGATCGGCTCCAGCAACACCGGCGCCGCCTGCTCTAGCGCCTGCCTCATGGCCATCGACCCGGCCAACTTGAACGCGATCTCCGACGAGTCAACGCTGTGGTGCTGGCCGTCGTACAGGCGCACCCGCACGCCCTTGACCGGGTAGCCGGCCAGGACCCCGTGCTGCATGGCCTCGCGCACCCCTTTCTCGACCGCCGGGATGAACGAGTGGGGGATCACGCCCCCCTTGATGGCGTTGACGAACTCGAACCCATCGCCGTTGGCGAGCGGCTCGATCTCGATGTGGCAGTCGCCGAACTGGCCCCGGCCACCCGTCTGCTTCTTGTGGCGGCCGTGCGCCTTGGCCGCCTTGCGGATGGTCTCCTGGTAGGGCACGCGCGGCGGCTTGAGCTCGACCTCGGCGCCGAAGCGCTCGCGAATGCGCTCGACGATCACCTCGACGTGAATCTGCGTGAGCCCGGCGACGATCTGGTCGCCGGTCTGGGGGTCGCGGTGCAGGTCGACGGTGGGGTCCTCCTCCTGCAGCCGGCGCAGTGCGGTGAACACCTTGTCCTCGTCCCCCTTGGCCTTCGGCGCGACCGCGAACGCCATCACCGGGGCGGGCAGCTTGATCTGGGGCATCTGCACCGAGACCGGCTTGGCGGCCAGCCAATCTCCGGCCTTGGTCTCCTTGAGCTTGGCCACGGCGCCGATGTCCCCGGGCCCGAAGGCGTCGGTGTGCGCTGTCTCCTTGCCCTCGAACACCAGCAGCTGGCCGATGCGCTCCTTGGCGCCGGCGCGGGTGTTGACCACCTGGCTGTCCTGCTTGACCACGCCCTGGTAGACCCGGAACAGGTTGATGCGGCCCGCGAACGGGTCGGCGCGGGTCTTGAACACGTAGGCGAACAGGTCCTTGGCCGGGTCCGGCTCGAGGCTCACTCCGTCGAGCTCGAGCGCGCCGTGCTTCACCGGCGAGGGCAGGTCCTCGACGAAGGCGTCGAGCAGCCGCCCGATCCCGAAGTTGCGGGTCGCCACCCCGCAGGTGACCGGGAACAGGTGTCCGTGGTTGGTGCCCTCCTTGAGGGCGCCGACGATCTCTGCGTGGGAGATCTCCTCACCCTCGAGGTAGCGCTCCATCAGCGCATCGGAGTTCTCGGCCACCTCGTCCATCAACTTCTCTCGGTACTCCTGCGCCTGGTCGGCCAGCTCGTCCGGGATCGGGATCTCGCTGGCGTTGGCGCGGTCGGCGCCCTCGAAGGCGTACGCCTTCATGTCGATCAGGTCGATCAGGCCGGCGAGCTCGTGCTCGGCCCCGATCGGGATCTCGGTGGCCACGACGTGCGAGCCGAACGCCGACTTGAGCGCCTCGAGGGTTCGGAAGAAGTCGGCCCGCTCGCGGTCGAGCATGTTGACGAAGACCAGCCTGGCCAGGCCGAGCTCGTCCGCGCGCTGCCACAGGCGGGTGGTGGAGACCTCGACGCCCATCACCGCGTTGACCACGAACACGGCGGACTCGCACACCCGCAGCGATCCGAGCGCGTCGGCCACGAACGACGGCTCGCCGGGAGTGTCGATGAGGTTGATCTTGCGCCCCTGCCACTCGAACGACGACAGGGCGGCCGAGATCGACATCTGCCGGGCCTTCTCGTCGGAATCGGAGTCCGAGACAGTGCTCCCGTCGGTCACCGTCCCCATCCGGTTGATCACGCCGGCCTCGAACAGCAGCGCCTCGTTCAGCGAGGTCTTCCCGGTGCCCCGGTGACCCACGAGCGCGACGTTGCGAATCTGGTCGGCGGCCTTCGGCATCAGGTGCACTCCTCTCCTGGTGGAGGCGCGACGATAGCGGGTCGGCGGCGTGTCGGTGCGCGCCCGGTCAGTCCGGGATGAAGTCCTCTCCCGGCATGTGCGAGCGCAGCCTCAGGACGGCCTTGGTGTGTAGCTGGGACACCCGCGACTCGGTAATGTCGAGCACCTCGCCGATCTCTCGGAGGGTGAGGTTCTCGTAGTAGTAGAGGCCGATGACGATCTTCTCGCGCTCGGGCAGTCGCGCCACGGCCTCGGCCACGCGGTCCTTGAGGTCGGCGGCGCCGGCCGCCCGAGCCGGATCGGGGGAGGCCCGGTCCTCGATCGTGTCCAACAGCGACACCTCGTCGCCGGTGACGTCCGAGACCGTCCAGACCTCGTCGAGCGCCGCGATCGACGAGTTGGAGATCCGCAGCAGGGAATCCTGGAACTCGTCGAGGGTGATCTCCAGCTCGGCCGCGATCTCGTCGTCGGTGGGGGCGCGCTGAAGCCGGTGCTCGAGCTTGACGTTGGCGCGCTCGATCTCCCGTGCCCGCGCCCGCACCGATCGCGGCACCCAGTCGAGAGTCCGAAGCTCGTCGATGATCGCCCCGCGGATGCGCGGGATGGCGTACGTCTCGAACTTGACCTGGCGCTCGGGCTCGAAGCGGTCGATCGCCGAGATGAGCCCGACCAGCCCGTAGGAGATGAGGTCGGCCTCCTCGACGTGGCCGGGCAGGCCGGACAGCACGCGGCCGGCCACGTACTTGACCAGCGGCGAGTAGGCCACCAGGAGGCTTTCGCGGGATCGCTGGTCGCCCTCCCGGCAGCTGTGCCACAGGTGCTGCAGCTCGATCGCTTTGGCGTTCGTGTTCGCGGCCAGCCTCCCGTCCGCATCTGCCGAGGCCGGGCGCGGCGACGTCCGTCAGGCCCTCGGGTGTGAGCGGGCGTACTCCGACCTCAGTCGAGCCGAATCTACCCGTGTGTAGACCTGCGTAGTCGACAGGCTGGCGTGACCCAGCAGCTCCTGGATGGAGCGCAGGTCCGCGCCGCCCTCGAGCAGGTGGGTGGCGAAGGAGTGGCGCAGCCAGTGCGGCGAGACCCCGGCCTTGGCCGACGCGTGGCGCCTCCACACCCGCAGCCGCCGTCGCACGTCCGAGGTCGAGAGCCGCCGCCCCGACTTGGACAGGAAGAGCGCCCGCTCCTCGTCGCCGGCCCGCAGCGCGCCGCGCCCGCGCTCGAGGTAGCGGCCCAGCGCCCGCACCGCGTGCTCGCCCGCCGGCACGACCCGGGTCTTGCCGCCCTTGCCCTCCACGCGGACCTCCTCGGCGTCGAAGTCCACCGAGTCGACCTCCAGCGAGACCAGCTCCTCGGCCCGCAGCCCGGAGGCGTAGGCCAGCTCGAACAGGGCCCGGTCGCGCAGCTCGAGCGGCGTCGAGGTGGGGATGCGGTCCAGCAGCGCCGCCACCTCGCCGGGCTTGAGCACCCTGGGCAGCCGCTGCGGACGCTTGGGCGCCGACATGAGGTCTGCCGGGTTCTCCGCGACGCACCCGTCGTCGTGGAGGCTGCGGTACAGCGCCCGCAGCGAGGCCAGCTTGCGGGCCACGGTGGTGGGAGCCGCCCCGGCCCCCGACAGCGCCGCCGCGTAGCGCCGCAGACCCCGCGCGGTCACTCCGGCCGGGTCTAGCCGCTGCCGCGTCGCCCAGAGGGCGAACTGGCCCACGTCGATCCCGTAGGCGCGACGGGTCTTCTCCGCGGCGCCGCGCCGGCGCAGGTCGGCGTCGAAGGTCTGCAGGGCGCTGGCCCAGGCGCCGCTAGGCTCGTCGCCGATGGGCGTGTTCTTCATCGACACCGACACCGGTCAGGTGGCCACCCGCCGGCAGCTGATCGAGGTCGGCGCGGCGACGGAGACCCAGCCGCCGGCGCGGCCCTGGCTTCGAATCCAGGCGCCCGACGACGCGTCCACCCTGTGGTACGCGGTGATGCGCAGGCGTACGCGCGGCGTGTACATAGGCACGCTGTGTATTCGCCACGGGGCGCATCACGCCTCTTTGCTGCAACGCGGCTGGGAGGAGGTGGCGGTGCGGGACATCGGCCTCTCGCCGCCCCCCCAGGCCGTTCCGTAGGCGGCCTCGGCCCGCGCCCCCGCCGGCGGACGCCCTAGGCGATGTGGACCGGTGTGTGGACCGGGACCCGCTTGTACAGCTCGATCACGTCGGGGATCGCCATCCGGATGCAGCCGTGCGAGGCGGCGTGGCCCAGCGAGCCGGTCTCGGAGGTGCCGTGGATGCCGGCGCCGTTAGCGATCCCCATCCAGCGCGCCTTGAGCGGGTTCTCGGGACTGCCTCCGGGGACGACCTGGCCCGCGAGGCTGCCCGCCCAGGCCTTGTCGGGCACGCTCCAGGCCGGGTCGACCTGCTTGTTCTGGATGTGGTAGAGGCCGGCGGGCGTGTCGAACCCGCTCTGGCCGACCGCGATCGTGTAGCTCTTGACCAGACGCAGGTGGCGGAAGAAGCGCAGCTTGAACGTCGAGCGGTCGATGGTCAGCAGATAGGGATAGGCGCTCTCCAGCTCGGCCTTGAGGACCTTGGGTTTCACCAGCCGGGTGGGTACCGTGATCACGCGGCTCGGGGACTTCCCGGTCAGCGCGGCGGTCACCCTGTGCTGCAGCCGCGGCCGGTTGACCACCACGCCCTCCTTGCCCGCGACTCGCGTGAACGACCCGCCCTGGAAGTCGAGATGCGCGTCCACCGGCGGACGCGAGACCGCCCCGGTGACCCGCCCGACGAAGCGGGTGACCACCAGCCGGGAATAGCGCAGGTCCCCGGGGAGGCTGACGTTGAGCCGCTTGCCCAGCAGGTCCCGCCACGTGCGGGTGAACATGTTGCCCTGACGGCTGCGCCGCAGCGCCTCGCTGACCATGCCGTCGAAGTCGTACGTGGCGGCCGCCGCGTCCGGAGTCAGGCGGAAGGACCGCCCTCCGCCGTGGACCACGATCGGGTGGTCGAGCCCGGCGGTCAGCTCGCGGACCAGGCGCCGGTGCGCCTGCGCAGCAGTCAGGCCGCCGACGTCGACGCCGCCGACACGCACGCCCTTGGCGATCCGGTCCTGATGGCTACGGTCGTAGGCGAACAGGGCGCCGGCCGCGATGAACAGGACGGCCAGCACGGAGGCCACGGTGATGAACGAACGATCGCGCACGGTTCAGCGGGGGAGCGGCCGGATTGTAATTCGACTACCCGAAGACACGAGGCGCATGCAAGCCAGCCTGCGGGCTAGCGCCGGTCGGCGGTCCGCGTGGGGACCAGCAGGCGGTCGATCTCCTCGAGCACCGGCCGGCGGCGCCGCCCGGCGAATTCGTGCTGGTACAGGGCCTCCAGGTCGCCGCGGCCCAGGGACGGCAGGAGCGCGACCAGCTCGGCGGCCTCGAGCTCGTCGTACTCCGCCACCGGGCTGGCGTGCCCGCCGTCCGGCCGACGGCCGGTCGAGAGCTTCGGGTCGGCGGCGTCGAGCTGGGCCAGGACGCGCTGCAGCTCGGCCACCTGGCGCGGCGACGGCCGCCATGCCTTGCCGGCGTCCGTCCCGCTGCGCCGGACGCTCGGGCTCCACCGCAGGAACTCCTCGACTTCGCGCTCGTACTGGTAGGGCTGCCGGGCCGAGCGCAGCAGCGGCCGCATACGCAGGTGCTCGGCGAAGTTGATCACGGTCTCGCGTGTGGTGTAGCGATAGCGGTATCCGGTGGCCTTGAGCTTGCGGTTGTCCAGCCCCCGGCCGTAGCGCAGCTGGCTGAGCATCTCGACCGGAAGCCTCAACCCCAGCCGGTTCAGCGGGCCGGCCGCCAGGCCGGTGCCCCACGGAGGCAGGATCGGAGCCATCGGCTTGCCCAGCAGCCCGATCACCTCCGAAAGCGCCAGCACCCCGTCGGCCGCCCCGTTGTAGATCCCCGGCACGTGGTTGCGCACGGCGTGCTCGAGACAGCCGACGATGTCGTCCTCGTGGATGAACTGGTAGCGGGGGTCGAAGCCCAGGATTGTCGGAACCACGGGCAGGGACAGCAGCTGGCTGTGCGACGTCTTGAGCTCCGGTCCCAGGCCGTTGGCGAAGCGCAGGATGGTCACGGTCTTGTCACGGTTGCGCTCCGCGAAGTCGCGCACCGACGCCTCCGCCTCCACGATGTCGCGCTCGGCCGGCGTGGCGGGTGGATGCGGACGCTCCATGTCCTCGGTGAAGTACGCGGGATCGTCGCGCTCGCAGCCGTAGTAGTGCGCCGACGACTTGAACACGAACTTGCGCACCGGCGAGTCGGCGCCCGCGCACGCGGTGACGATGTTCATGGTCCCGATCACGTTGTTCTCGTGGGCGCTGCGGGGCGAGGTGAATGCGGAGTCGACCACCAGGCGGGCGTCGATGACCGTGTCGATCTCCGCCGCCTGGACGATGCGGCGGATCAGAGAGTGCTGGGTGCTGATACGGACGAACTCGGTGCGCTCCAGCTCCCGGGTCGGGTCGTTGGAGTCGACCCCGACGATCACCTCGTAGGCCGGGTCCTTCTCCAGCTCCTGGGCCAGCCGCCCGCCCCAGTAGGTGGAAAGCCCGGTGAGCAGGATCCGGCGCGACGGGCCGCGGGGCTCGGCCGCGCTCATCCGAACCACACGCTCTGGCGGCTGGCCACCATCTCGAAGACGTGCGCCTGAATGAGGGCGCGGATCTCCTCGGCCACGGTCTGCACCAGGCCCCGGTCCTCGGCCCCCCGCTCGCCCCAGCGCTCGGTGCGGACCGGCGGCAGGAAGCGGATCCGGAACTTGGCCGGCAGGTAGCCGAACATCCCCAGCAGGCCGAAGTGCGGGAAGGTGGGGGTGATCGGGAAGTAGAGCAGCCGGGTGATGCGCTGCAGGGGCTTGACCTGAGCGAAGATCGGGGCCGCCTCCTCGGCGCCGACGACCGCGATCGGCACGATCGGCGCCTCGGCCCGCATGGCGGCGGCGACGAACCCGCCGCGCCCGAAACGGCGCAGGCGGTAGCGGTCCTTGTAGAGCTTCTCGGTCCCCTTGCGCCCCTCGGGCATCACCTGCACCAGCTGGCGCTCGTCCCGCAGCAGGCGGTGGACATTGGCGGGATGGGCGGGCACCGCCCCGATCTTGGGAAGCAGCATGGCGAAGCCCGGATAGCCCTTGAAGAAATGCTCGACCGTCAGGTGGACTGGCCGCGGCTGCGGGTGCTCCTCCCTGACCGCCTTGGCAATCATCGGCGCGTCGGGGGGAAGGGCTCCCGAGTGGTTGGACACCAGCAGCGCGCCGCCCTCCGCGGGCACGTGCTCGATGCCCTCGACCTCGACCCGGAACCAGTACTTGTAGAAGAAGTCGGCGGCGGTGCGGTCGACGAGTCGCTCCACCCTCTCCGAGCGACCCCAGTCGGTGACCGTGCGCTCGGGCTCGATCCCCGGCAGGAGGTCGTCGTGGTCGTCGGCGCGACGGGCCGGAAGCTGCGCTTCGTCCCAGGGGGCGCCGGAGAACGCCGCTTGCGCCCGGGCTTCGGTGGTGGAGGCGGGGCGGTCCATCGGGGCGATCATTCTTCCATGCCGGGGCCGATCCGAATCTCGGCATGTGTGCCGGCGACACGCCACCGGCCCGGCAACCTCAGCCGGTGACCGCGCCCTCCGAGGCGCTCGAGACCAGCCGCGAGTACTTGGCCATCGCGCCGTTGTCGTAGGCCGCCGGGGGCGGCCGGTAGTCGGCCAGCCGGCGCTCGAGCTCGCCGTCGTCGAGGGCGACATCCAGTCGCCGGGCGTCCACGTCGAAGTGGACGGTGTCGCCGTCGCGCAGGGCGCCGATCGGACCGCCGCGCGTCGCCTCGGGCGCGACGTGCCCGGCCATGAGCCCGTGGGTGGCGCCCGAGAAGCGTCCGTCGGTCAGCAGCGCGACCTCCTCTCCGAGGCCCTCTCCCACCAGCGCGGCGGTCACTGCCAGCATCTCGCGCATGCCCGGGCCCCCGGCCGGCCCCTCGTTGCGGATCACCACGACGTCGCCCGGCTCGATCGACTTCGCGGTGACCGCGGCCATCGCGTCCTCCTCGGACTCGAACACCCGGGCCGGCCCGCTGTGCTGCGTGCGCTCGTGGCCGGCCAGCTTGACCACGCAGCCCTCGGGAGCCAGGTTGCCGCGCAGGATCGCCAGGCCCCCGGTCGCCTTGAGCGGGTCCGACAGCGGGCGCACCACCCGCTGGCCGTCGCGCTCGCGCGCCTCGCGCGCGTGTTCCCCCACCGTCTTCCCCGACACGGTCGGAGCGTCCTCGTGGAGGATGCCGGCCTCCAGCAGGCGGTTGAGCAGGACCGGCACTCCGCCCGCCTCGTGCAGGTCGACCGCCACGTACTGTCCGCCGGGCTTGAGGTCGCACAGCAGCGGGGTCTCCCGCGAGATGCGGTCGAAGTCGTCGATCGACAGCCGGGCGCC
>DATFPO010000035.1:0-4722 GCA_035264745.1 Solirubrobacteraceae bacterium
CATCCAGATGCCCGAACGCCGCCGCCCGGAGGGGTAAGGGCACTCTTATAGGCTCAGGCGCCGTGGCGGACTCGACCTACGACTGCGTGGTCATAGGCTCCGGGCCCGGTGGCTACGTGGCCGCCATCCGGGCCGCACAGCTCGGCATGCGCACCGCGGTGGTGGAGAAGGACCGGCGCGGAGGCCGGTGCCTCAACTACGCCTGCATTCCGGCCAAGGCGGTGCTCAGGTCGGCCGACGTGCTGTCGGAGATCGATGACGCCGGGGAGTTCGGGATAACGGTCGCCGACCGTCAGGTCGACTTCGCCGCGGTCGGGGCCCGTCGCGACAAGGTCGTGCGGACCCTGACCGGCGGGGTCGGCGGGCTGTTCAAGAAGAACAAGATCGACTACGTCGAGGGCCACGGGTCACTCACCGCGGACGCCAACGTCTCGGTCGGCGGCGACGAGCTGCAGGCCGGCACCGTCGTGCTCGCCACCGGCTCGGTGGGCAAGCCGATCCCCGGGACCGAGTTCGGCGGGCGGATCATCGACACGGCGGGCGCCTGGCTGCTGGAGGAGCTGCCCGAGCGCCTGGCCGTGGTCGGGGCGGGGGCCTCGGGCGCGGAGATCGCCTCCGGGTTCGGGCGCCTGGGCGCCAGCGTCCAGCTGTTCGAGGCGCTCGACCGCGTGCTCCCGACCGAGGACGCCGACATCTCCCGCGTGGTCGCCCGCGGACTGTCCAAGCAGAACATCGAGATCCTGACCGGGACGCCGATCGAGCGTGTCGAGGCGGGGTCGGACGGGGTCAACCTCTCCTACGGCGACGGGGAGTCGCAGGTCGACTACCTGTGCATCGCCGCCGGGCGCGGACCCGACGTCGAGCGCTTGGGCCTGGAGGAGGCGGGAGTGAAGCTCGACGATCAGGGAATGGTGGGCGTGGACGGGACCATGCGGACCTCGCGCGAGGGGGTGTACGCGATCGGCGACCTGGTCCACGGCCCGGCGCTTGCCCACAAGGCATCCGACGAGGGGCTCATCGCGGTCGAGGACGCCGCGGGCCGCGAGACGCACCCGCTGTCCTACGTCGACATTCCGCGCGCCACCTTCTGCACCCCCAACGTGGCCTCGTTCGGGCTGACCGAGGAGCAGGCCCGCGAGCAGGGACACGACGTGACGGTGGGCAAGCTCCAGTACGGCGCGGTGGGGGGCGGCACGGTGTACGGAGATCGCACCGGCATCGTGAAGATCGTGGGGGACAAGCGCTACGGCGAGCTGCTGGGGGGGCACATCGCGGGCACCAAGGCGACCGAGCTCATACAGGAGCTGGTCAACGTGCGGACGCTTGAGGGCGGCTACACCGAGGTCGCCCATATCGTGCACGGCCATCCCACGCTGTCGGAGGCGGTCATGGAGGCCGCGCGCGCCGCGGACGGTTGGCTGATTCACGGTTGAGCGTAGCCTTGCCCGGCATGGCGGACCCGGCCGTCTTCTACTACGACCTGGCCAGCCCCGACGCCTATCTGGCCGCCGAGCGCGTGGCCCACGTGCTGGGCCGGGTCCCGCAATGGGAGCCGGTCCTGCTCGACGGGCTGCGCGCCGGGTCGCTGGACGCGTTCCGCTGCGGCGAGGAGCGCGACATCTACATGGTCGAGCTGGAGCGCCGCGCCGCCGCCCAGGGCGCCCAGCCGATCCGGTGGCCCCAGGACTGGCCGTCCGATACCCGCATGGCGATGACCGTAGCCGCCTACGCGCGCGACATCGGGCGCGTTGTCGCTTTCTCGCTCGCCGCCTTCCGCCAGGCCTTCGCCGCGGGCCGCGACCTGGCCGATCCCGACACCGTCCTGATCGCCGCCGCCGCCTGCGAGATGCATCCCGCCGCGGTGCTCAAGGCGGCGCGGCTGCGCTCGGTCCGCGAGGCGCTGGACACCGCGACCGCACGGGCGGCGGGCGCCGGAGTGGTCGAGGTCCCCTCGGTGCGCATCGGCAAGCGGCTGTTTCAGGGTCCGCGCGCGCCGGAGGAGGCGGCGGCCGCCGTGGCCAGCGCGGGCGCGCCGGCATGAGGGCCAACCGCGCCTACGAGCTAATCCACCACCGAGGCGGCCCGGCCCCTGCCGTCCTCGCCGACCCGTCCCGGATCGACCACGTCGAGATCGTCGAGATCGACTCCGGCGAGGTGGTCCTGTTCTGGGACCTCCCGGTCGACGCCGCGCGCCGCGTGGTTCGCCAGCTGCGCCGGGACCTGGTCGACCTCGAGGCCGAGGACTTCATCGCGGCCTGGGCCGAGGCCGACAGCGACGCCCGGCGCTAGTCGCCGGTCGGTCGCGCCAGCCCCGGGGCTGGCGGCTCACCGCCGCCGCATCGAAGCCTGCCGGACAGGCCGACGCCCTCCGCTAAGGTGGCCACAGGAGCGATGGCCGACCACAGCGCCTCCCCTACGCAGCAGCAGGATCGCAGCGAGCATCCCCTCCCAGAGCCGGACGCAGCCCGCGAGTGGCTGCGCACCATGATGCTCATCCGCCGCTTCGAGGAGCGGGCCGGCGAGATGTACGCCAAGGCCAAGATCGGCGGCTTTCTGCACCTGGCGATCGGCGAGGAGGCCACGATCGTCGGGGGCTGTCGCGCCCTGCGCGACGACGACTACCTGATCTCCACGTACCGCTCGCACGGACACGCGCTGGTGCGCGGGACCCCTCCGGGCGCCGTCATGGCCGAGCTGTTCGGCCGTGAGGGCGGCTGCTGCCGCGGGCGCGGCGGTTCGATGCACATGTTCGACCTGCAGCGGCGATTCATGGGCGGCTACGGGATCGTCGGCGGCAACCTCCCGCTGGGCGCCGGCATCGCGCTGGCCTGCGACTACCGCGAGACCGATCGGGCGACGCTGTGCGTGTTCGGAGACGGCGCCGTCAACCAGGGCACGTTCGGCGAGACGGCCAACCTGGCGGCGCTGTGGCAGCTCCCGATCGTCTTCATGGTCACCAACAACCAGTTCGGGATGGGCACGGCCCTGGAGCGCCACTCCGCGGTCACGGACCTCATGCGCCGCGGCGAGGGGTTCGGCATCCCCGGCGTGCGCTGTGACGGGATGGACGTGGCGGAGACCTACGAGACCGTGTCCGAGGCGCTGCGCGCCGCCCGCGAGGAGCGCCGGCCCACCCTGGTGGAGGCGATCACGTACCGCTTCCGCGGACACTCGATGGCCGATCCCGAGGAGTACCGAACCAAGGAGCAGGTCGAGGAGTGGCGCCGGCGTGACCCGATCGAGGTGTTCGGTTCGCGCCTGGTCGAGGCCGGCGTGCTCGAGGAGGACGAGCGCAGTCGGCTCGACCGGGAGGCGACCGAGGAGGTGGATCGAGCGGTCGAGTTCGCCGACGCGTCCCCCTTCCCGGCCCCGGAGTCGCTGTACGACGACGTCTACGTGCTGGGCGACCAGGTGAGCGGCTGGTACGCGATCGACGAGCGCTCGCCGGGGGTGCACAAGGGCGAAGACGAGCGCGGCATGGCTGCCGAGGACGTCCACGACCTGGATCGCTATCGCCAGGCCGCTGCGCGTGCCGACAGCGCCGACGAGGCCGAGCCACGTCCCGCCGACCGCGCCCAGGAGGACGAGGGCTGATGGCGGTCATGCGCTACCGAGAGGCGCTCAACCAGGCACTGCGGGAGGAGATGCACCGCGACGAGGCGGTGTTCCTGATGGGAGAGGACATCGGGGTCTTCCAGGGCGCGTTCAAGGTGACCGCCGGCCTGCTGGAGGAGTTCGGCGAGCGGCGCGTGCGCGACACCCCGATCTCCGAGAACACCATCGTCGGGGCCGGGGTGGGGGCGGCGATGGTGGGTCTGCGCCCGGTAGTCGAGCTGATGACGATCAACTTCTCGCTCCTGGCCATGGACCAGGTCATCAACCACGCCGCCCACATCCGCTACATGTTCGGCGGCCAGGTGAAGGTGCCGCTGGTGGTCAGGATGCCCCAAGGCGCCGGCCACCAGCTCGGTCCCACCCACTCGCACTGCCTGGAGGCGATGTACCTCCAGGTGCCTGGACTGCTGGTCGCGGTTCCCTCCACCCCCGGCGACGCCAAGGGGCTGCTCAAGGCGGCGATCCGCGACGACAATCCGGTGATCTTCATCGAGCACGAATACCTCTACGGGCAGCGGGGCGAGGTGACGGACGGCGACGACGGCGTCATGCGCTTCGGCGAGGCGGCAGTCCGCCGACAGGGCTCCGACGTCACCATCGTGGGCATCTCCCGCATGGCGATAACCGCCGAGCGGGCGGCCCAGGCGATGGCGGACGAGCACGGCCTGGAGGCGGAGGTCATCGATCCGCGCACGCTCCGGCCCCTGGACCTGGACACCATCCTGGCGTCGGTGCGCAGGACCAACCGCTGCGTGGTGGTGGAGGAGGGCTGGCCCCACGGTGGGGTCGGCGCCAACCTGGCGGCTCTGGTCCAGGAGCAGGCGTTCGACCACCTGGACGCCCCGGTCGCCCGGGTCACCGGCGCGGATCTGCCGATGCCGTACTCGAAGCCGCTCGAGGACATCGCCTACCCGCACGAGGCCCAGGTGGTCGACGCGGTCCGCGCCACCTTCGGCGACGCCTGAGCTGCGGTCTGGCCAGGTCCGAGACAGGCGGCGGGCGCCGCCGGCGCCGCGACGCTACGTCGCCCGGCGCCCGTCCACGAAGTTAATGCCGTCCCCCACGACCCAGCGGTCGCGCCCGGGGCCGGTGAACAGGAGGTCGTTG
>DATFPO010000036.1:0-3649 GCA_035264745.1 Solirubrobacteraceae bacterium
CCGCCCGCGCACCAGCACCAGCGCGCACGCGATCCCGAACACCGTGTTGGCCGGCACGGCGACGGCGACCATCAGCACGGTGAGCCAGAAGGCGTGCACCGCGTCGGGCGTCGTCACCGCGGCCCAGGCCGCGGCCACGCCGTGCTCGAACGTGCGGTAGAAGATCATCCCCACCGGCAGCACCAGCAGCAGGGCGAGATAGCCCAGCGCCAGGGCGCGCAGCCCCGTGCTACGCCTCATGGCGCGACCTCCAGCGGGAGGCTGCCGCCACCCCGAGCAGCAGCACGAACGAGACGACCAGGAGCACGACCGACACCGCCGCCGCGCCGGTGATGTCGTCCGACTCGATCTGCCCGAAGATGAACACCGAGGCGACCTCGGTCTTGAACGGGAGGTTGCCGGAGATCAGCACCACCGCGCCGAACTCCCCCATGCAGCGCGCGAAGGCCAGCCCGACCCCGGCGAGCATCGCCGGCGTGAGGTTGGGCAGGATGATGCGCCGGAACACGGTGCGGCGCCCGGCCCCCAGCGACGCGGCCGCCTCCTCCATCTCCTGGTCTAGCTCGAGCAGCACCGGCTGCACGGCGCGCACCACGAACGGCAGGGTCACGAACAGCAGCGCCAGGACGATGCCGGCGCGGGTGAACGCCACGCTGAACCCGAACGGCCCCTTGGGGCCGTAGAGCGCCAGGAGGGTCAGGCCGGCCACGATCGTGGGCAGCGCGAACGGCAGGTCGATCAGGCCGTTGACGAGCCCCTTGCCCGGGAAGTCGTCCCGCACCAGGACCCAGGCGATCACCGTCCCGAACACCAGGTTGATCGCCACGGCGCCCAGCGACACGCCGACCGTCAGCTTCAGGGCGCTCAGCGCCTGGGGCGTGGTGACCGCGTCCCAGAAGGCCGAGACGCCGCCCTGGGCCGAGCGGGCGAGCACGGCCGCCAGCGGGAGCAGGACGAACAGGCTCAGGTAACCGGTGACCGCCCCGCGACCCAGCGCGGCGTGCGCCGCCCGCCCGGCCCAGCCGCCGCGCAGCGGCGCCAGGAGGGGAGTGGCTAGCGTGGAGGGGCTACTGCTTGGCAGTGGAGACCCCCAGCGACTGCTCGATCTTGGCCACCGACCCCTTCTGGGGATCGAAGAACTCGTCGGTCACCTTCGACCAGCCGCCCAGGTCTGCGATCGTGAACAGGCCCGGCGGGGTCGGGAACCTGGCCTTGTCGAGGAGCTTCTGGTCGACCGGCCGGTAGCCCTTGGACTGGAAGATCCGTTGGGCCCCCGGCGTACGCAGGTAGTCGACGAACTCGCGCGCCTTGGTGGGGTTGTGAGCGTTGGTGGTGAGCGCGACCGGGTTCTCGATCAGGATCGTCCGGTCGGGGATGACGTAGTCGAGCTTCTCCCCCTTGCGCTGGGCGGTGATCGCCTCGTTCTCGTAGGAGATCAGGACGTCGCCCTTGCCGGCCGTGAAGGTCTGCAGCGACTCACGGGCGCTCTTGTCCTGGACCGGCACGTTCTTGAACAGCGCCTTGAGGTAGTCCAGCCCCTGGGCCGGCGTCTTGCCGGCCTTGATCTGGGCCCCGTAGGCCGCCATCACGTTCCAGCGCGCGCCGCCCGAGGTGAACGGGTTGGGGGTGATTACCTCGACACCGGGCTTGACCAGGTCGCTCCAGTCGCGGATGTGCTTGGGGTTGCCCTTCCGCACCGCCAGCACCACGACCGAGTTCGTGACCATGCCCTTGTAGCGGTCCTTGTCCCAGCTCGGTGAGACGAGGCCTGCCTTGACCAGCTTGCTGACGTCCGGAGCCAGCGACAGCGCCACGACGTCGGCGGGGAGCCCGGACTGAACCGCGCGGCTCTGGTCGCCGGACGCGCCGTAGGACTGCTGGAAGGTGATCCCCCTGCCCTGAGCGGTCTTGTCGAAGGCCGGGATGATCTCTCCGTAGGCCTCCTTGGGGGTGGAGTAGGCGACCAGCGTGAGCTTGGAGGAGTCCCCCGAGGCGCCGCCGGCGGAGCCGCCGCAGGCCGCCAGGGTCGCCGAGGCGGCGACCACGGCCAGGGCGAGGATCAGGCGATGAACCAGACGCATTCGATAAATCCTTTGTCGATTGGCTTTGTTCAGAATGGGGTACGGTAGCAGCCCCGGCGCCGGAACACGCTTCCGCGCCGCCATACTGGGCGGCGTGGCGCTCCCCCTCTCCCCTCCCCTCAAGCCCCAGCTCGCCCTGTCGCGCCGTCAGCTGCCCGACGGCGAGGGGTGGGCGTTCGAGCCCAAGTACGACGGCTTCCGGGCGATCGCGTTCGTGGACGGCGACGACGTGCACCTGCAGTCGCGGGGCGGCAAGCCGCTGTCGCGCTACTTCCCCGAGCTGGACTTCCTCGCCGGGAGCTACGTGCTCGACGGCGAGATCGTGATCGGTGCCGACGGCGACCGGCAGGACTTCGGCGCGCTGCAGCAGCGCATCCATCCGGCCGCCTCGCGCATCGCCCGACTGGCTGATGAGACCCCCGCGACGTACATCGCCTTCGACCTGCTGGCTCGCGACGGCCAGGCCTGCCTGGAACAGCCGTTCGCGTCACGCCGCGCGGCGCTGGAGCGGCTCGACCGCGGCGAGGTCGAGCTGTCGCCGCTGACCCGCCGGCGCGAGGACGCCGAGCCCTGGCTGCGCCAGGCCGAGGGGGTGATCGCCAAGCAGCTGGACGCTCCTTACCGCCCGGGGGAGCGCAAGGGGATGGTCAAGGTCAAGCGCGTGCGCACGATCGAATGCGTGGTGGTCGGCTGGCGGCCCGGCAAGGAGGCTGGGACGGTCGGCTCGCTGATCCTCGGCCTCTACGATGGCGGCGAGCTGCGGGTTGTCGGGCACACCTCCGGGTTCACCGCGGCGCAGAAGCGCGAGCTGGTCGAGCGCCTACGGCCGTACGAGACCGGGGAGCGGGGAAGCGGTGACCCCAGCCGCTGGACGGTCGGACGCGAGCTGGAATGGGTGGCGCTACGGCCGGAGCTCGTGGTCGAGGTGAGCTTCGATCACGCCTCCGACGGACGCATCCGCCACGGGACCAAGCTCGAGCGCTGGCGCGAGGACAAGCCGCCCCGCGAGTGCACGTTCGACCAGCTCGAGAGCTAGGCCGCGGCCGCTCGTCGCCTAGGCGTCGCCGAACTCCTCCGGGTGGCCCTGGCCGGTGCGCTCCGTGCCGCCGCCGCGGCGTTGGGGGGCGGGACGGCGCCCGCCACGGCCCGCCGGCTGAGGGTCGCCGACCCGCCCGGGACGGGGGCGGTCACGGTCGCGGCTGGGCTGCACCCGCTTGGGCTCGCCCCGCTGCTTGCGGAAGTGCGGCGGCCAGGGCGCGTCGCCCAGGCCTTCGGCCTCGTCGCGCGCCGCGAGCTCGAGCAGTGACTCCAGCGAGCCCGCGTGACGGTCGATGTCGGCGGCGGGGTCGCCGCGCTCGCGCAGGCGGTCGGGGACGGTGTCCAGCCGCAGCTCCCGGGGCTCGGAGTCGGGCACCTCGTCCCAGTCCAGCGGGCAGGACACCCGCGCATCCGGTGTGGGGCGCACCGAGTAGGCCGAGGCCACCGTGCGATCGCGGGCATTCTGGTTGTAGTCCACGAACACGCCGTGGCGCTCCTCCTTCCACCACTTGCTCGTCGCGAGGTCGGGC
>DATFPO010000037.1:0-5531 GCA_035264745.1 Solirubrobacteraceae bacterium
GCCCTTCGCCATTCCCGCGGATTGAACGTGGGGTCCTTCCACGCGCCGACGGAGCGCGCGCTCTCCACCCAGGTCGCGCGCCGCGTGGTCGAGCTGTTCTTCGGACGGCTGGACGCACGGACGGCCTCGTTCGAGACGACCGCCGACCTGATGAACCGCTTCTTCCCCGCCAGCTACCGCGTGGTGATGCCGGGCGCCGAGCCCGGCGCCGACTCCGCCGCCACCCCGGACGGGACCGTGAGGATCGCGTTCGCGCATCGTGAGGAGCGGCCGGCGCTGCGTTTGTTCCTGCGCGCCCTGCGCCGCCTGCCGCTCGATCTGGACTGGACGGCAGCTCTGTGGTCGCGGATGGAGTCCGGCGGGCTGGCCCCCATACGGCGGGACGTTCGCGAGCGTCTGGAGGTGATCGGACCCGGCGAAGGCCCGGCGGCGAGCGTGGTCGACAGGGCCGACATCGCCGTGTTCGCCTCGAGCGGGGCGTCTCCGGCTCCGATGCTGCTGCTGCGGGCCGTCGCCGGCGGGGCGGTGCCGCTGGCCGCACGGCTGCCGGTCTACGAGGAGATCCTCGGAGACGGCGAGCGGGGCCTGCTGTTCGAGCCGGGCGACGTCGAGACCCTCACGGCCCAGCTCACGCGCCTGCTGGGCGACGCGGGGCTGCGCGACCGCCTGCGCCAGGCGGGCGCCGGGGTCCGCGACCGGCTGTCGTGGGAGCGGACCGCGGCGGAGATGGACGACGTCTACCGCGAGCTGGCGGCCCGCCGGCATCCGGCCGACGGGGACTCGCGGGTGCGGCGGCGGCTGGCGTCGAGGCGGCTCATCGACGTCGACCTGCATATGCACACCGATCACTCCCACGACTGCGTCACCCCGGTCGAGGTCGTCCTGGACACCGCGCGCCGGCAGGGCCTGGGCGCGATCGCCGTGACCGACCACAACGAGATCTCGGGCGCCAACGAGGCGTTCGCCAAGGCGGACGGGATCAAGGTGATCGTCGGGGAGGAGGTCAAGACCGCGCACCAGGGCGAGGTGATCGGCCTGTTCATCCGGGAGAAGATCGAGCGGGGGATGACGCTCGAGCAGACGATCGCCGAGATCAAGCGACAGGGGGGCATCGTGTACGTGCCCCACCCGTTCGATCGCCTCCACGCCGTGCCCGACTACGAGCACCTGCTCGAGGTGCTACCCGACGTCGACGCCATCGAGGTGTTCAACCCGCGGATCGCGTTCAAGCCGTTCAACGAGGAGGCGGTCCGCTTTGCCGGCAAGTACCGGATCCCGGCCGGCGCGGGGTCGGACTCGCATGTGGCCCGGGGGCTGGGCTCGGTCCGGATCCGGATGCGCGACTTCGACGGCCCGGAGGAATTCCTCGAGTCCCTGCGCGATGCCGACATCATCCGCAAACCGACCAGCCTCCTCTACGTTCAGGCGCTGAAGTTCCTGGAGACCAAGGCGACGCCCCGCCCGGCCCGGCGCGCCAGGCGCCAGCGCCGCGTGCGACGCGCCAATCAGCGCAGCGGAGCGGCCGAACCCCGCAACGACTGATGCACCGGCAGGGAGAGGCGCGCGCCGCGTCAAACATCGGGCAGGTGCCGGCCACCGACGACGAGATCCGCGAGAAGTACCTCGAGCGGGCGATCCGGGAGCTCAACGCGTTCACACGCGAGCTGCAGGCCTGTCCGTACTGCCCCCGCGGCAACCTGATGCCGGTCGCCGGGTCGGGCCATCCCCAGGCCGACGTGCTGCTGCTCAAGCATTCGGCTCGGCCGGCGGAGATCGAGGAGGGGGTGGCGTTCTACGGGCGCGCGGGCACCGCGTTGATGAAGTCGCTGCGCCGGCTGGGGATCGACCCCCTGGCGGTCTACGGAACCCTGTGCGTGAAGTGCCCCGTCGCCGATCCCTCGCTGGCCGACCCCGCCTGCATCGGGCGTCTGGTGCAGGAGCTGGCGATCGTGCAGCCGGCGATCGTCGTGGTCATGGGCGAGGACGCCCTCCATGTGCTCAACGACCTCGAGGTGCCGCTGGCCCGGACGATCGAGCCGCGGCGCGGAGAGGTTCAGCCGCTGACGCCGTCGATCGACGCGCTGTTCGTCCCCGACATCGACGAGGCGCTGGACGACGAGGCCGGCAAGAGGGACTTCTGGTCGGCATTCAGGGTGCTCGGCCAGTGGTACGCCGACCTGCCGCCGTACTGACCGCGGTCTACGGCGCGGCGCTCGCGCTGTTCGTGCTGGCTCCGGCGCTGCCCGCCGTCGGAGGCACCGGCGACGTCAACACGGTGGTCTCCTGCGTGCCGGTCGTGCTGCTCCTGGGAGGGTGCGCGCTCGCGCTGCTGCCGGCGCGCAGCGCTCCGGCCGTGCTGGTCCTGCTGGTGCTCGGCGCGGGACTGCTGGGCGCCGCCTTCACCGTCGCCGGGGTCGATCCGGTGGCGAATGTGGCCAAGGCGCTGTTCGCCGGGTCGCTGGGGATGCTCCTGGCGTGGCTGCTGGCCGAGCCGGTGGTCGTGGTGGCGGTCCCCCTGTTCGCGGCCGCCCTCGACATCTTCAGCGTCAGCGCCGGGCCGACGGAGCTGCTGGCCCGCGACAGCTCGCGCGCCGGCGACTTCCTCAGCCTCTACCTGCCGGCGTGGGGCGGTGGCAGGGCGGACGCGCTCGGTGTGGTGGACCTGGTGTTCATCGCGTTCTTCGCCTCGAGCGCCTGGCGCTTCGGGCTGCGGCGCCGGGCGACCGCCGTGGCGCTGCTGGCCGCCCTGCCCGCGAGCCTTGCGCTCCAGCTGGTCAGCGGGGGCGCCTTCCCGGTGCTGCCCGTGCTGGCCGCCGCCCTGCTGCTGCCCAATCTCGACCTCCTGCCGCGGCTGCTGCGCTCCCCGGACGGGCGCTAACATCGCCCGGCCATGGACCTCGAAGAGCGCACCCTGGAGACGGCCGGCGAGCGCTGCGAGGAGTGCGGCGCGGCGCTCACCCCAGAGGAGATCCAGGCCGTCCTCGAGTCCGGCGGCCCCACGCTGTGCAAGATCCACGCCGCCGAGCAGGTCCCGGTCGGCGAGGAGGAGGCCGCCTTCGAGGACGACGCGGCCTAGGCGCGCGGCGGCGAGACCGCGACCGCTAGGTCACGGTCAGCGTGCCCTTCATGCCCATCTGCTTGTGCGAGTCGAACGGGCAGTAGAACTCGTACTTGCCGGGCTTGAGGGTGACGGTGAGCGTCGAGGTCTTGCCCGGCGCGACCACGGGCCCGTCCTTGTCGACGCCGTTGCCCTCCACGGCGATGCCGTGCTGGATGCCAGACGAGGACGGGTTGTGCATCACCAGCTGCACGCTGCCGGCCTTGCCGGTCAGCTTCTTGGGCTCGAAGTACAGCTCGCCCTCCTTGTCGGCCGACAGGGCCAGTACCTGCTTGGCGCCGGTCGCCGCCGACTTGGTGGTCTGCGCGGTCGAGCTGGTGGCCGGGTTGCTGGCCGACCCTCCTCCGCCGCCGCCTCCGCAGCCGGCCACCGCCAGCGACAGGATCATCAGGGTGCCGGGCAGCGGGTGCGCGGCGATGCCAGGGAACCGCATCTAGGTCTCCTTTTCAGCTTGACGGTCGATGGGAAGGACGCCGCCGGGCGGCGATCCTTCCATCCTCAGCCCGGGAGCAGCACGATCTTGCCCAGCTTGCCGCCCGCCGCGAAGCGCTCGTAGGCGTCCGCGACCTCGTCCAGCGGGTGGGTGGCGGCGACCGGGACCCTCAGCTCCCCGGACTCGAACAGCGGCAGGACATGGCGCTCGACCGCTCGGGCGGCGACGGCCTTCTCCTCCAGCGGCCGGGCGCGCAGCGTCGAGCCGTGGAGGCGCGCCCGCTTGCCCATCAGGGCCAGCAGGTTGAGCTCGCCTTTGGCGCCCCCGCCGACCCCGATCACGGTGATCCTTCCCCCCGTGTCCAGCGCCTGCAGGTTGGCCGAGAGGTTGGGGGCACCCACCAGCTCGAGGATGACGTCGAACGGGCCGCGCTCCTCAAAGCCCTCGGGAGGGACGGTCTCGGCGCCCAGCTCGGCCACGGCTTCCCGCAGCTCCTCGCGCCGGACCGTGGCGGTCACGCGGGCCCCGGCGGCGCGTCCGAGCTGGATGCCCGCGGTGCCGACGCCGCCGGCGCCGCCGTGCACCAGCAGCCGCTCGCCGGCGGAGAGCCCGGCCTGGGTGAACAGCGCGTCGTGGGCGGTGGTGAAGACCTCCGGCAGGCCGCCGGCCGCCGGCCAGTCGAGGCCCGCCGGCACCGGCATGGCCACGCGCTCGTGGATGACCGCCAGCTCGGCCTGGGCTCCGCCCGCGACGATGGCCATCACGCGGTCGCCCTCGCCGAAGCGCTCGACACGGGGCCCGGTGGCGGCCACCTCGCCGGCCAGCTCGAGCCCCGGGATGTCGGCGGGCGCCCCGGGAGGGGCGGGGTAGGCGCCCGCGCGCTGGAGCATGTCGGCGCCGTTCAGCCCGGCCGCGAGCACCCGCACCAGGAGCTCGCCGGCGCCGGGCTCGGGGGCGGGCCGCTCGGCCACCACGACCTCGCCCTCCCGGATGGTGGCGGCGCGCATGGCCGGCGATTCTATGAAGACCCGCGAGCAGGGACGGGTGTCCGCGTCCGTTCAACTGGGGTTTTCCGGCGGTGTCGCAGGGTAATTTCGCAGCGCCGACACAGGGCCGGCAAGGACATGGCCGCGATTCCCGTCCCATCGCAGTTGCTGGCACTCCCCCCCATCTGGCGCGAGGGACGTACCGCGCTGGAGCTGGCGGAGCTGGTGCGCCACCCGGTGTTCAGGGAGGTCGACCCGGACGCCGGCGACGGGCGGCCCATCCTCCTGGTCCCGGGCTTCCTGGCCGGCGACGGATCGCTGGGCGTGATGACCGGCTGGCTGCGCCGCGCCGGGTACCGGGCCCACCGCACCGGCATCCGGCTCAACGTCGACTGCTCGGCCCGGGCGGTCCGGGTCATGGAGCGCCGGGTGGAGATCCTCGCCGAGCGCTACGGACGCCGGGTGACGATCATCGGCCAGAGCCGTGGCGGAACGCTGGGGCGGGCGCTCGCGGTCGCGCGCCCCGACCTGGTCGAGGCCCTCGTGGCGCTGGGCTCACCGCAGCTCGACCCGCTGGCCGTCCATCCCCTGGTCAAGCTCCAGGTCGGGATGCTGGGCGTGCTGGGGTCGCTGGGGGCTCCGGGGCTGTTCCGCAACAGCTGCCTGTGGGGTGACTGCTGCAGCGCTTACCGCGCCTCGTTCGAGACCCCGTTCCCCGACGAGGTGCGCTACGTGTCGGTCTACTCCCGCAACGACGGGATCGTCGACTGGCGCTCCTGCCTGGACCCCGCGGCCGAGCTGGTCGAGGTGGAGGCCAGCCACATCGGCATGGCGATGAACGCCGCCGTGTACCGCGCGGTGGCGGATCTGCTGGCGTCCGGTGACACCGCCGAGCTGCCGCTGGCGGCCTAGCCTCCCGGCCCGATTCGCTCCAGCAGCGCCACGCACTCGATGTGCGGCGTCTGCGGGAACATGTCTACCGCCCGCACGCGCC
>DATFPO010000038.1:0-3711 GCA_035264745.1 Solirubrobacteraceae bacterium
CTGGGCGGCTCGGTCTACAGCGTGACCCTCAACGCCGTCTCCTCGATTCGGGTCGGGCGCCTGGCCTTCGTGTTCGGCGACCCCACCACCACCCGGCGTTGCTCCACCCCGCCCGGGGCGGTGTCGTCGCTGTCGGTGAGCGTCGCGGTCACCGGCTATGTGCGCGCCGCGTTCAACTGCCCGCAGGCCACCGCGGTGGGCCGGGCGTGGCAGACCCGGTTCCTGGCGCATCAGCCCTGGGCGACGCTGTCGGTCAACGGCCGGATCTACCACTGCCGGGCCGTCCCGACCCAGAGGTACGCCTGCGCGGGCGCGGGCACCGTGGTGCGGTTCGGCCGCCCGGCGACGCCGCCCATGTGAGGCGTTCGGGGGGCCGGCGGGGGTCCTCAGTGCGCCCAGGGAGATTCGAACTCCCACGGGCCATACGGCCCACAAGGCCCTCAACCTTGCGCGTCTACCAATTCCGCCACAGGCGCTCGCGGGCGGCCCAGTATAGCCCCGCTCAGACGCGGCTCTGAGCACCCGGCGAGGGGGTCCCGCAGGCGCTCGGCGGCCACTTGCGCTGCGTCCGCGGCGGGCGCTATGGTTCCGAACACATGTTCGTTCGGCCGCCACAGGGACGCTAGGAGGACCGTCGCAATGGTCGATCTCGACCTCACCAAGCGCCAGCAGGAGATCTTCGAGTTCATCAAGCGGTACTCGGCGAAATACGGGTATCCGCCGACGGTGCGCGACATCGGCAAGGCGGTGGGCCTGGCCTCGTCGTCCACCGTGCACGCCCACCTGGCCAACCTCGAGCGCATAGGCCTACTGCGGCGCGACCCGTCCAAGCCGCGCGCCCTGGAGCTCCTGGACCGTGCGGTCGGAGGCGTGCGTGACATCGTGCGCTCCGGGGGCCTGCCCCTGGTGGGACATGTCGCCGCCGGCCAGCCGGTCCTGGCCGAGGAGAACATCGAGGACTACGTGGACGTGCCCGCCGCCGCGGGGGGCGAGGCCGGCGAGTACCTGCTGCGAGTTCGGGGGGACTCCATGAAGGACGCCGGCATCCTCGAGGGCGACTTCGTGGTGGTGAAGTCACAGGACACCGCCGAGGACGGTGAGATCGTCGTGGCGATGCTGGGCGAGGAGGCCACGGTGAAGCGCTTCTTCCGCGAGCCCGATCACATCCGCCTCCAGCCCGAGAACCCGGTCATGGAGCCCATCCGCTCCAAGGAGGTCCGGGTCCTGGGGCGCGTGGTCGGCCTCCTACGTCAGGTGACATGACCCTGACCGTGCTCCACCCCGCCGCTACCCCGCCGGCCGCGCCGGCGCCGCAGCGCTATCGAACGTCACCCGTCGCCGGTGGCCGGCGGACACTCGACGAGCTGGTCTGCAGCGCCTGGGCGGCCCTCTCGGCCGGGGCGCCAGTCGCCTGCCCGGTCTGCGGGGGCCGGATGGCGCCGACCGGGACCGACGCCGGCAGCTGCGGTTCCTGCTCGGCTGCGTTGAGCTGACCGTCGCCTCCGAGCGCCTAGGGTTTGGCGGCCATCGTCCGCTGGAGGAGGAGTCGCGCATGACCCGTTGCCGAGGATTCGCCCTGGCCGCAGTTCCCGCCATGCTGGCCCTGAGCGCCTGCGGCACCAAGGTGCTGAACACCGACAAGCTGGAGACCAGCATCAAGCAGGGGATCGAGCAACAGGCGGGCGTGAGGGTGAAGTCGGTCAGCTGTCCGAACAAGGTCGAGCTGAAGGCGGGCGGCACGTTCGACTGCACCGCGCTGACCACGGGTGGCGACCGGGCCACCGTGCGAGTGGTCCAGCAGGACGACCAGGGCCACGTTCGCTACCAGGTGGCCGACTGAGCGCCCGAGGGCGCGCTGCCGACCGCGGCGACCCGGCCGAGGCGCCGGGCCGCGCTACCCTTGGACCTGCAGGCTGAGCAGTCGCGGAGGTGTGCCTCCGAGGAAAGTCCGGACATCACAGGGCAGGGCGGTCGGTAACGCCGACCCGGGGAAACCCGCGGGAAAGTGCCACAGAAATGACACCGCCCAAGCCCGCGGCCGCAGCTGAGCCGCGGGCCGGCAAGGGTGAAATGGTGCGGTAAGAGCGCACCGGCGTCGCGGTGACGCGGCGGCCAGGCAAACCCCGCCCGATGCAAGGCCAAGCAGGACCGCCACCAGGTTGCCCGCCGAGGTCCAGGTGGGCCGCTCAGACAGATGGCTGCTCCCGACAGAATCCGGCTTACAGGCCTGCTAAGGAAAGGGCCCCGCTCGCGGGGCCCTTTCTAGTGGCGGCGGGCGCGTCAGCGCCGCCGGGGGGGCGGCGGGGGGCCCGGAATAGGATGGGCCGCGATGCGCTTCGGGATCTTCTATGAGCACCAGCTTCCGCGTCCCTGGGACGGCGGCGCCGAGCAGAAGCTCATATCCGACGCGCTCGACCAGGTTGAGCTGGCCGACCGGCTGGGCTACGACCACGTCTGGGAGGTGGAGCACCACTTCCTGGAGGAGTACTCGCACTCCTCGGCCTCGGAGGTGTTCCTGGCGGCGGCCAGCCAGCGCACCCGGCGCATCCGGCTGGGCTTCGGCATCGTGGCGATGCCGCCTGGCTACCAGCACCCCGCCCGGGTGGCGGAGAAAGTGGCGATGCTGGACCTGGTCTCCGGTGGGCGCTGCGACTTCGGCACGGGGGAGACCTCCTCGGGCGCCGAGCTCGGGGGCTTCGGCGTCGAGCGCGACACCAAGCGCGCGCAGTGGGAGGAGGCCGTCGACGTGACCACGAGGATGTTCGTCGAGGAGCCCTTCGCGGGCTGGAACGGGCGCTTCGTGGCCATGCCGCCCCGCAACGTCGTTCCCAAGCCCGTGCAGAAGCCGCATCCGCCCCTGTGGGTCGCCTGCTCGCGACGGGAGACCATTCGGCTGGCCGCCGAAAAGGGCATGGGAGCGCTGACCTTCTCGTTCGTCGAGCCCGAGGAGTCCCGGGAGTGGGTCGACGAGTACCACTCGATCATCGCCTCCGAGCGCTGTGTCCCCGCCGGCTTCGCGGTCAACCCCAGCTTCGCCGTCGTGCTGCCGATGATGTGCCACCCGGACGAGCAGGTCGCCATAGAGCGCGGAATCGACGGGGCGCACTTCTTCGGCTACTCGCTCGCCCACTACTACGTGTTCGGCGAGCACCGGCCGGGACGCACCAACGTCTGGGAGGAGTTCGAGCGCCGACGCGCCGAGATGGGCTTCGCCCGCGAGATCGTCACCCCCGACGCCGGCCCGCTCGGGGTGAGGATCATGCAGGAGGGGCTAGGCTCGCTGCGCGGGGCGATCGGGACGCCCGAGCAGGTGCACGACCTGGCCCGCCGCTACGAGAGGGCGGGCGTCGACCAGGTGATCTTCGTGTCCCAGGCCGGGCGCAACCGCCATGAGCACATCTGCGAGTCCCTGGAGGTGTTCGCCGCGCAGGTGATGCCCGAGTTCGCCGAGCGGGCCGAGCGGCTAGAGCGCGACAAAGCGCAGCGGATGGAGGGCGCGATCGAGGCGGCGCTTGCGCGCCGTCGGCCGGCCCGACCCGCCGACTCGGCGTACACCATCGGCACGCTGGACTCGGGGCCGCCCGCGCCCAGGGTCGGCGCGGGCGCCGTCCGCGCCGACCCGGACGACGCGACGACGTCCGACGGGCGTCGGGCGGCCGCGCGGTTGGCGGGGCGGGGGGAGGCGGCCGTCGGGGCATTCGTCCGTCGCAG
>DATFPO010000039.1:0-2442 GCA_035264745.1 Solirubrobacteraceae bacterium
GGGGCCCAGCGGGAGATGGGGGATTGACCGCCCGGGCGGGCGCGCCGGGCCGGCGACGGCCTCGGGACGCGGACCGGATACCGTTGCCGCCCGTGCCCGCCGTCATCCCTCGCCGACACCGATCGGAGAGCGCCTAGGCCATGGATCTCGGCAGGCTTCGGCTGGGCGAGGTGGTCGCCGCCGCGGCGGGAATCGCGCTGCTGGTGGTGATGTTCCTGCCCTGGTACGCCCCCAACGCCCAGCTCGGGCTGGCCGCCGCCTCGGCCGGCCACCGGCTGGACCACAGCTTCAGCGCCTGGGAGGCATTCGGAATCCTCGACCTCCTCCTCCTGGCGACCGCCCTGGCAGCGATCGGCGCCGCAGTGCTGGCGGGCACCCAGCGCGCGGTCGCCCTGCCGGTGGCGGCCGGCGTCGTGGTGACCGCCCTGGGGGTCTTCGTCGCGGTGCTGGTCCTCTACCGGCTGGTCAACGAGCCGCTGGGTCCCGACTCGCTCACCGACATCCGCTTCGGGGCCTATGTGGGATTGGCCCTGTGCGCCGTGATCGCCCTGGGCGGCTTTGCGTCGATGCAGGAGCAGGGCACGACGCTGGCCGATGTGGCCCCCGGCCTGTCGCGGGGCGGCGATCGGTCACAGCCGCCGGTTCGAACGCGAACGGCCCCGCCCTCCGACGGCGCGTCGTCGGCCGGCGCGTAGAATCGCCGGGCGATGATCGACCGCGCCGAGGTCCTCCACGTCGCGACCCTCGCGCGCCTGGAGCTGTCCGAGCCCGAGGTCGAGCGGATGACCAGGGAGCTGTCGGCGGTCCTCGACCACATCGAGACCATCTCGCAGCTGGATCTCGAGGGCGTTGCGCCCACCTCTCACGTGATCGAGGTCGAGAGCGCGCTGCGGCCCGACGAGCCGGCGCCGTCCCTGCCCCGGGAGGTGGCGCTGTCCGCCGCCCCCGACACCGACGGTGAGGGCTTCCGGGTTCCGTCCCCCGGAGGATGAGCGAGCTTCTGGCTCTGACCGCCGCCCAGGCGGTCGAGCGCGTGCGCAGCCGGGAGGTCTCGCCGGGCGAGCTGTGGGATGCCTATCGCGAGCGCGCCGCCGCGGACGACCTCAACGCGTTCACCTGGGTGGCGGAGCAGCGCCCGGCCGAGCCCCCGCCCACCGCGCCGCTGGCCGGGATACCGGTCGCCGCCAAGGACCTCTTCTGCACCGAGGGCGTGCCCAGCCAGGCGGGCTCGAGGATCCTGGAGGACTACCGCCCGCCCTACACCGCCACCGTCGTGGCCAGACTGGCGGAGGCAGGCGCCCCGCTGCTGGGCAAGACCAACCAGGACGAGTTCGCCATGGGGTCCTCGACCGAGAACTCGGGCTTCGGCCCGACGCTGAACCCCTGGGACCGCGTTCGGGTGCCCGGCGGCTCTTCGGGGGGAAGCGCCGCGGCGGTGGCCGCGGGCCAGGCGCCCTGGGCGATCGGCACCGACACCGGCGGATCGATCCGCCAGCCCGCCGCGCTGTGCGGCGTGGTCGGTCTCAAGCCGACGTACGGCGCGGTCTCGCGCTACGGGATGATCGCGTTCGCCTCGTCGCTGGACCAGGCCGGCCCGCTGACCCGGGACGTGACCGACGCGGCGCTCCTGTTCGCCCACATGGTCGGCCGGGACCCCCGCGACTCGACCTCGCTGGCCTTCCCGACCGAGATCGAGCTGCCGACCGCGCAGGACCTGCGGGGCCTGCGCCTCGGCGTGCCCGAGGAGCTGGCGTCCGGGGCCGAGGGCATCGAGTCGGGAGTGCGCGACAAGTTCGAGGCCACCCTGCGGCTGGCCGAGGCGCTGGGCGCGCAGGTCGAGGAGTGCCGCCTGCCTCACGCGCCCTACGGGCTGGCCGCGTACTACCTGATCGCGCCGGCCGAGGCGTCCTCGAACCTCGCCCGGTTCGACGGGGTCCGCTACGGCCTGCGGGTGGACGGCGACCTGGAGCTTCGCGACATGTACATGAACACGCGCGCGGGCGGCTTCGGTGCCGAGGTCAAGCGGCGCATCATGCTCGGAACCTACGCGCTGTCGGCGGGCTACTACGACGCCTACTACGGCCGCGCCCAGCGCGTCCGCACCAAGATCGTCGAGGACTTCCGGGAGGCCTTCGCCCGCTTCGACTTCGTGGTCACCCCGACCAGCCCCACCGTGGCCTTCGAGCTGGGCGCCAGGGTGGACGATCCGCTGGCCATGTATCTCAGCGACTACTGCACCGTCCCGATGCCGCTGGCCGGGATCCCCGCCATCTCGATCCCCAACGGGCTCGTCGACGGCCTGCCCACCAGCTTCCAGATCGCCGGCCCGGCGTTCAGCGAGAACCGCATCCTGGCCGCCGCCCACGCCCTCGAGCAGGCGATCGGCTTCGACTCAGCCCCGCTCCGGCCATGAGCGAGCGGACCCCGTATGAGCCGGTCATC
>DATFPO010000040.1:0-2563 GCA_035264745.1 Solirubrobacteraceae bacterium
GCCTGTGGATGTCGCGACTGCGCTGGCGGATGCGCGGCGCCTGGATGTGGCCCGCGTTCGCGGCGTTGACCCTCGTGGACGCGCTGCTGGTGCACGTCCGCCCGATATCCGGCGAGCGCACCGCGCTGATACCGGCTCTACTCCTGGCCGGATTCCTCAACCTCCTCGCGGTGGCGGTGGGGGCCCCCGTCGCGGGCGCCCTGCTGCGCCGGTACCGGCGGGACCTGCCCCGCGTGGTGGCGCAGGACTACGCCGGGACCGCCCTGCTGCTGGCCGTCGCGGCCGCACTGGCCGCGGGCGGGGCCGTCCACCGGCCCGCGGTGCTGGCGCAGCGCCGCGACCTTCGCACGCAGGAGGCCGCCGCCCGCGCCTACGTGCTGCGGCGCGCGCCGCCGGTCTACCGCGCCCACCTCGGGCTGGCCGACACCCGGCGGATCGACCGCCACCTGTACCGCACGTGCGTCCCCGGTGACGACCCGATGCGGGCGCTGTGTGTGTTCGTGGACACCACTAGGTCGCCGCCGGCGGTGCGTCCGGACCCCGATCGCGAGACCAACCAGAGCTTCGCCGGCCGCCGCCAGCAGGAGCCCGGCGGCTAGGCGTCAGAGCTCCAGCGCCGCCGGATGCTCGAGCAGCTCGCGGATCCGGGCCAGGAACTCCGCCGCGTCGGCGCCGTACAGGATGCGGTGGTCGCACGCCAGCGTGACCCGCATGACGCGCCGGGCCACGAGCTCTCCGTCGCGGACCACCGCCCGCGGCTCGACCGAGCCGACCGACAGGATCGCCGCCTGGGGTGGGTTGATCACCGCGGTGAAGCTGGTGATGCCGTACATGCCGAGGTTGGAGACGGTGAACGTCCCCCCCGACACCTCGGGCGGCGTGATGCCGCCCTCGCGCACCTTCTCGGTCAGGGCGTGCGTCTCGCGCGCGATCTGCCCGAGCGCCTTGCGGTCGGCGTCGAACACGGTGGGGACGACCAGCGACTCGTGCGCCGCCACCGCCACCCCCACGTTGACCCGGGAGTGCAGCTCGAACCGCCCGTCCGAGTAGGACCCGTTGGCGCGTGGGAACTCTCGCAGCGCCAGCGCTGAGGCCTTGACGATCATGTCGTTGAGCGTGGGCACCGCCTGATCCCGGGCCACCTCGCGGAGCTGGGTCCGGGCCTCCAGGGCTGCCTCCATGTCGATCTCGGTCTCGAGCGTGAAGTCCGGGATGGTCGCCCGCGACTCGGCCATGCGCCGGGCGATGGTCCGCTGGCCGCGCGACAGCTCGCGCGAGTCCACCTCGCCCTTGGCGGTGCCGGTGGGCGCGGGGACGGCGGCCTGCCCCGGCTCGGTCGCCGCCTGCGCGACCGCCGACTCGACGTCCGCCTTGACGATCCGGCCCCCGGGCCCCGAGCCGGTCAGCCGGCTCAGCTCGACGCCGCGGTCCCGCGCGATCCGCCGCGCCACCGGTGACGCCTTCACCCGCTCGCCGCCGTTGCCTGTGGTCGAGGGCGCGGCGGACTCGGGCTCCGGCTCGGGCGAGGCCGCGGCGGGCTCCGGCTCGGGTTCGGGCGAGGCCGCGGCGGGCTCCGGCTCGGGTTCGGTCTCTCGGGGGCTCGACTCCGCGCGCTCATCCCCGGCGGGTGTCGCGCCGTCGCCGGACGGCTCTCCGATATGGGCGATCACCTCGCCGATCGCCAGCGTCTGCCCCTCGCCGGCCACGATCCCCAGCACTCCGTCCTGGTCGGCCTCATACGTCATGGTGGCCTTGTCCGTCTCGATCTCGACCAGCTCGTCGCCGCGACTAACGTGGTCTCCGTCGGCCTTGAGCCACCGCAGGATCGTCCCCTCCTCCATCGAGTCCGACAGGCGGGGCATGACGACGTCGGACATGACGCGAGCGTACAGAAGCGGCAGGCCGGCCGGCCGGGGCGCCGCGGTCGCCGGTTGACCGGGCGCTGCTCCGGTCAGTACCGTCGAGGCCGTGCGCGCGCGTCGCTCCCTGATGGCTATCCTGGCCGCCGCCACGGCGGCGCTCGCGCTGGCACCTGCGGCCTTCGCGACCACCACGGTCTCGCTGGAGGAATCCAGGTCGCTCAGCAGCGGCGTGACCGCCTTCTTCTTCTTCACCGGCCGCGACACCGATCGCAGCTCGGCGCTGATCAGGTTCGCCCCCGACAACCAGATCCTGGTCCGTGACCCCGTCGGCCTCCAGCCGAGCGGGATGTGCCACTTCGCGAACCCAGCCGACCCCACACTGGTCGTCTGCAGCGGGACGCCTGGAGTCCACCTCTCTAACGCCACCATCGTGCTCGGGGCCGGTAACGACCGGCTCGCGGTCCAGGCGGTCGGCGGCGTGCTGCCCCGGACCAGCATCTCGGCCGGCCCGGGCAACGACTCCGTGGCCGGAGGGCCCGGGATCGACTCGATCTACGGCGACGGCGGCGCGGATCGGCTGGCCGGCGGCGGCGGCCCCGACCTGCTGATCGGCGAAGGCGGCAACGACCGCCTGTACGGCGGACCGGGGGGCGATCGCCTGGAGGGCAACTTCAACAACGACATACTGGTCGCCGGGACCG
>DATFPO010000041.1:0-1885 GCA_035264745.1 Solirubrobacteraceae bacterium
CCGCGTCCGTGTCGCGCCGTGCGTGCGGCCCCTGCCGCGTGGTCTGGGCGGCACGGGTGGCGCCTCCCACCACCGGGCAGACGTACTCCAGGTGGCTGGGATTGGACTCCAGCACGACCTTGATCTGACCGCCGTCGGGCAACCCGTAGGAGCCCTCCGCGCCGTGGTGATACTTGACGTCGCCGGTGCCGCCCTGGGGGATTGTGGTGACGGCCTCCAGGATGGAGGCCCCCTCGAACTCGGCGAAGATCGTGTCGTAGGAGCGGCCTAGGTTGTGCGCCAGCACGTTCAACCGTCCGCGGTGGGCCATGCCGATCACGACCTCGCGGGCGCTCTGGGAGGCCGACAGCTCGATCACCTCGTCGAGCATGGGGACCGTCATGTCGAGTCCCTCGATCGAGAACTGCTTCTGGCCGAGATAGGCCTTGTGCATGAACCGCTCGAGCGCGTCGACCTCGGTCAGGCGCTGGAGGAGCGCCCGCTTTTCCTCGGTGGTCAGCGGGTTGCGAAACTCGCCGGACTCGATCTTCTCGCGCAGCCACACCCGCTGGCCGTGCGAGGTGATGTGCTCGATCTCGTAGGCGATCGGCCCGCAGTACGTCTCGCGCAGGTGGGGCAGCGCGTCGGCCAGGGTGGCGCCGGGAACGTACATCCGCAGGATGGAGGCGGGGATGCGCGCCATCAGCTCGGTGGTGAGCCCCAGAGGCTGGGGGTCCAGCGCGGGGTCGCCCCGGGGCTCGGTCCCCAGGGGGTCCAGCCGCGCCGCGAGGTGGCCGTGCGTGCGGTGGGCCTTGAGCAGCGAGGTGGCGGCCTGGACCGCCTGGAGCATCTCCTCGTCGGCCGCGGGCCCGGCCGCCGGAGCCTCTCGCGCCACCGCGGCGGCGGCGGCGGGGGCCGGCACGGCGGGCGGCGGTCCGAGCCGAACGCCCAGCGCCTGGAAGACGCTCTCGTAGAAGTCGTCGTCGCCGTGGAGCAGCGCCTCGATGCGGGCCAGGAAGCGACCGGACTCTGCGCCCTGGATGACGCGGTGGTCGTAGGTGGAGGTCATGGTCATGACCTTCTCGGCGCCGATCATGTCGCCGACCGACCCCAGCCCCGGCGGATAGCCGATCGACCCGGTGGCGACGATCGTGCCCTGCCCGGGCATCAGGCGCGGCACGGAGGCCGCGGTTCCCAGGCCCCCCGGGTTGGTCAGCGTGATGTTGGCGCCCACAAGATCGTCCGCGGTCAGCGAGCCGGCCCGGGCGCGCTCGACCAGGTCGTTGTAGGCGGCCACGAAGGCGGGGAAGTCCAGGTCGCCGGCATCGCGGATCACCGGGACCATCAGGGTCCGGCTGCCGTCGGGGCGCTCGACGTCCACCGCCAGGCCGAGGTTCACGGCGTCGTCGTCCACCCGGTGCGGCTTGCCGTCCACCTCGGCGAAGTGATGGGTCATCACCGGCATCTCGACGGCCGCCCGGACGAGCGCGAACGCGATCAGGTGCGTGAACGAGACCCGGCGGTCCGCCGCCTTGAGCTCGCGGCGGCGGCCGTCCATGGCGGTGACCGTGATGGTCCGGAACGAGGTGGCGGTCGGGATCGAGCGGCTCTCGTCCATGTAGCGGGCCAGCGCCGCGGCACTCCCGCGCAACGGCCGAGCTCCGGCGGCCGGCTCGTGCTCGGGCGCGGCTGGCGCCGCACGCCCGCCGTCGGCGGCGGCCAGGACGTCGGCCTTGGAGATCCGCCCACGCGGCCCCGAGCCCTCGACCGCGTCCAGGTCGACACCCAGGGCGGCGGCGACGCGCCGGGCGACCGGGGAGGCCCGGGCGCCGGTCGAGGGCTCGCCGTCGACGGTCTGGGCGGGTTGCGCGGCACTCGGGGCGGCGGCGTCCCCGTCCGGCCCGGG
>DATFPO010000042.1:0-7140 GCA_035264745.1 Solirubrobacteraceae bacterium
CGGCGGCGTTGGGAATGGCGATCACGTGCATGCCGGCGGCGGCGCCGGCCAGCAGGCCGTTGCTGGAGTCCTCCACCGCGACGCAGCGTTCCGGCGCCGACCCCAGGCGCCGTGCCGCCTCGAGATAGACGTCGGGGGCCGGCTTGCCGTGCTCGACCTCCTCCGAGGACACCGTCGCCGCGAACTTCCCCCGCAGGTCGCCGGCCTCGAGCACCAGGTCGATGATCTCGCGGTTCGAGGACGTGGCCAGGGCGAGCGGCCACCGGGCCGCGAGCCGCGCCACCGCCTCACGCGCGCCGCGAATCCAGGGCAGGCGCCGGCGGTAGCGGTCCGCCACCGCCCGGACCACGCGCTCGGAGATCTGCCGTGGCTCGGCCGGCACCTCCAGGCGCTCGCTCAGGTAGCGCGACCACTCGACCGAGCTCATCCCCATCATCGCGCTGGTCGCCTCGGGGGGCCAGCGCCGGCCGCTGTCCGCCACCAGGTCGCGCCGGGCCGCGTCCCAGACCTCCTCGGACTGGACGAGCACGCCATCGAGGTCGAAGACCACCGCGGCGATCAATCGAGATCCGTCCCGACGCCGTCCCGCCCCAGCGCCGACAGGTCGTCGAGCCCGGGGGAGCCCGTGCGGTGATAGCGGGCGGCCTGCGCGATCAGCGCCACCTCCCGCGGCGTGAACCCCGGCAGCCCGGCGTTGAGGATCAGGTACGCCTCGCGCGCGCGGGCGAGGAACTCGTCCCGGTTGGCCGCCTCGCGGATGGCGCTGGTGGCCAGGGCGCTCACCTGATCGGCGGCCAGGCCGGTGGCCCGGCAGTAGTGGGCGTAGGTGACGATGGTGTGCACGGCCCGCTCCATCCCCGCCTCGCCCAGCCTGCCGGAGGCGGCCATGCCGGCTCCCTGCGCACCGGCTCGTAGATCTCGTCGGTGCGCCGCCACCACCGTCCGGGGACGGCGGCGAACACCACCAGCCGGAACGAATTCGACCCCAGGTTGATGACCGCCAGACGCCGGGGTTTGACCCCGACGTCCGGGTCAGCCACGCTCAATCAGCTCGATGCGGTATCCGTCGGGATCCCGCACGAAGCAGAGGCGGGAGCCGCCCTCCCGGACGCTGTAGGGCGGCTTCTCGGGCTCGATCCCCTGCTCGCGCAGCTGCGCCAGGCGCTGGTCGAGGTCGGGCGTGGTGATGGCGATGTGGCCGTAGCCGCTTCCCAAATCGTAGGAGTCCACCCCGTGGTTGTAGGTGAGCTCCAGACGCGGCATCTCCCCGTCGCCGGGGATGTTCATGAAGACGTTGACCGCCTCGTCTCCAATCGGGATCCGGCCCACCTCCTCGAATCCCAGTGCCCGGTAGAAGGCGACCGAGCGGTCGATGTCGGTGATCCGGTAGCAGGTGTGGATCAGCGCCACGGCCGCAGCCTAGATCATCAGCGGCTATACGCTGCCGGCGTGACCCTCAACCACGAACGCCGGGGATCGGGCCCTCCGCTGGTCCTGATCCACGGCATCGGAAGCCAGTGGCCGGCCTGGGCGCCGGTGCTCGACGGCCTGGCGGCGCAGCGCGACGTGATCGCACTCGACCTGCCCGGCTTCGGGGTGTCCCCGCCGCTGCCCGCTGGCATGACCCCGACGGTGCCCGCGCTGGCCGACTCGGTGATGGAGCTGCTCGAGCAGCTCGAGGTCTCGCGTCCGCATGTGGCCGGCAACTCGATGGGCGGCTGGATCGCCCTGGAGCTGGCCCGCCGGGGCGTCGTGGCCAGCGCCACCGCGCTGTCGCCGGCCGGCTTCTGGAACCGCCGCGAGGTGGCCTACAGCCGCGCGTCGCTGCGCCTGACCGTCCGCGTCGCGCGCGCCCTGGACCCGGTGGCGGACCGGCTGACCTCCACTGCCGCCGGGCGCATCCTGCTGTTCGGCCAGGTGGCCGCCCGCCCGTGGCGGATCCCGGCTCCCGACGCCGCCGCGGCGCTGCGCGCCCTCGCTCGCGCGCCGGGGTTCGACGCCACGCTCACGGTGCTGACCGCCGGGCACTTCACCGGGGCGGCGGACATCGCCGTCCCCGTGACCATCGCCTGGGGGGACCGCGATCGCCTGCTCATCCCCCGACAGGGGCTTCGCGCGGTGCGCGCGATACCGGGCGCCCGGCTGGTCAGCCTGGAGAGCTGCGGTCACGTTCCTATGTCCGACGACCCCGATCGGGTCGTGGACGTGGTCCTGGAGGCCGGCGCGGCCCAGGACGACGGCCCGTGATCCTCGAGCGCTCGATGCACGAGCAGTTCCTGTCCAACACCTATCTGCTGGCGGACGTCCCGCGCGGGACGGCGGTGATGATCGACGCCGGCGGCCCGGTCGAGCCGCTGCTCGAGCGCATCACCGCCGAGGATCTGACCCTGTCGCACGTCCTGCTCACCCACCACCACTTCGACCACGTCGCGGAGCTCGCGCGCGTGCGCGAGCGCCATCCCGACGCCGAGGTCCTGGCCCATCACCTGGAGGAGGTGGAGGGCAGGACCGGGACGATCGAGCCGGGGCAAAGGATCCTGGCGGGCGGCCTGGAGCTCGAGGCCCTGCACACCCCCGGCCACACCGCCGGCATGCTCTCGTTCGTGGTCGACGGGACCGAGGTGTTCACCGGCGACACCCTGTTCAAGGGGTCGGTGGGAGGCGTGCGGGCGCCCGGCCACACCACCTACGAGGACCTGCGCCGGTCGATCATGGAGCGCCTGATGAAGCTTGACCCGGCGGTGACGATCCGCCCCGGGCATACCGATCCGACCACGGTCGGGGCGGAGTGGGAGGACAATGCCTTCATTCGGGTGTGGCGGGGGGTGGATCCCGAGGGCGGCGAGCCCTGCACCGCGCTGGGGGAGCCCGCCACGTTGATCCTCTGGGGCGACGACTACGACGGCGGCCACAAGGCCGGGGTCCGCTGGCCCGACGGCCGCGACGACATCGTTCCCGGCTCCCGGGTGGAGCGGGGCTAGCGGCGGCTCAGCGGCTCCGGCCGAAGATCCGCAGCAGGAACAGGAACAGGTTGATGAAGTCCAGGTAGAGCGCCAGCGCGCCCTGGATGGCGCGCCGCTCCTCCTGCTGCTCGTCGGCGCCGCCTGCCGCGGCGAAGGTTTTGAGCTTCTGCATGTCGTAGGCGGTCAGCCCGCAGAAGATCACCACGCCGGCATAGGTGGTGATCCAGTACAGGGTGCTGCCGCCCACGAAGAAGTTGACGAAGGTGGCCAGGATCAGGCCGATCAGCGCCATGAGCAGCACCGTGCCGAAGCGCGACAGGTCGCGCTTGGTCGTGTAGCCCCAGACCGCCACCGCTCCGAACATGCCGGCCGTGATCAGGAAGGTGGTGAAGATCGACTCCTGGGTGTAGAGCTCGAACACGAAGGCGAAGAGCACGCCGTTGAGGGCCGCGTAGACGAAGAACAGGGTCAGGGCCATCGGCACGGAGAGGCGGTTGATCGCCGCCGTGAGCGCCACCACCACGGCGAGCTCGACCACGAACACGCCGATCAGCAGCACCGGATGGGAGGTGACCGCGGTCAGCAGCCGCTGGTTGGAGCCGATCGCCAGCGCGGAGACCGCGGTCACCGCCAGGCCGGCGAACATCCAGGCGAACACCCGCTGCAGGAAGCCCTGCAGGTCGATGTAGGGGGCGGCGCGGGCGGCGTACTCCATGGGCGGGCGAAACCTACCGGCGCCGGGAACGACGCGGGCGGGCGCACCGATTCCTGCGGTCCACCGCGTCCCTACGATGTCCCCAGGATGGCGAAGGACAGGATCCCCACCTCCCGGGCCCGCCGAACGGCGCGAGTGGGCGGGCTGGCCGCCGGCCAGGCGATGCGCCAGGCCGGGACGCGCGTGGCCAACGTGGCGCGCTCGGAGCAGGGGCGCACCCGCGCGCTCGAGCGGCGGCACGTCGAGACGGCCGAGCAGATCGTGACCGCGCTGGGGACGATGAAGGGCGCCGCGATGAAGCTCGGCCAGGTCATGTTGTTCCTCGACGTCGGCCTGGTGCCGGAGGAGTACCGCGAGGAGTTCCAGCGCAAGCTGGGAGCGCTGCGAGACGCCGCCCCCAACGTCCGCTTCGAGGACATGCGCAAGGTGATCGAGCAGGAGCTCGACGATCCCCTCGAGGAGCTGTTCGAGGACTTCCAGGAGGAGCCGATCGCCGCTGCCTCCATCGGCCAGGTCTACCGCGCCCGGCTAGACGATGGACGCGAGGTGGCGGTCAAGGTGCAGTACCCGCGGGTGGCCGAGGCGGTGCGGGCGGACATGGCGAACCTGGGCCTGATCCTCCGGCTGCTCAAGCGCCTGGCCCCGGGACTGGACGTCAGGGCCCTGTCCGATGAGGTCCGCAGGCGGATCAACGAGGAGCTCGACTACGAGCTGGAGGCCCAGAACCAGCGGGCGCTGGCCCGGATCCACCGCGGGCACCCGTTCATCTTCGTGCCCCAGGTCGTGACCCGGCTCTCGAGCGAGCGGGTGATGGTGAGCGAGTACGTGGAGGGCACCGGCTTCGAGGAGCTCAAGCACCATCCGGACGCCGCCCGCGATCGCCTGGGCGAGATCATCTTCCGCTTCTACTGCGGCTGCCTGTACCGCCATCACCAGTTCTCGGGCGACCCGCACCCCGGCAACTTCCTGCTCATGGAGGACGGGAGGGTGGCCTTCCTGGACTTCGGGCTGTTCAAGCGGATGCAGTCCGAGCCGGTCGAGCTCGAGCTCGCCTGCCAGCGGGCGGTGGTGGAGGACGACCGTGAGGAGCTCCACCGGCTCCTGGCCGAGGGCGGCTTCCTCCCGCGGCCCGAGCAGGTCGACCCCGATCATCTGATGGCCTACGTGCGTGACGCGATCTGGTGGTACACGACCGACGAGGAGATCGAGCTCCGTCCGGAGATCGCCACGACGGTCCTGATCGAGTCCTCGGACCCGCGCTCCACCCACTACCGCGAGATGCGCCACCAGGACATGCGCCCGGAGCACCTGTTCGGCCGGCGCATGGAGATGCTGACGCTGGCGGTGCTGAGCCAGCTGCGGGCCCGCGCCAACTGGCACCGCATCGCCCGGGAATGGATGTACGGGGACGAGCCGCTCACCGAGCTCGGCCGCGCCGAGGCGGAGTTCTACGCCGGCGTGCCCCGCGCCTAGGTGGCTAGCGCTCGGGCCGCGGTCGGCCCAGCAGGCGGGCGGCCAGCGAGCGCCACCCCGAGCCGGCGTCGGGCTGCGAGCGCCGCCACTGGTCGCGCGTCGGCAGCCGCCCCGCCCGCCGCGCAGCCATCGCGCAGCTCACGTGCGCGTGGCGCCGCCGCCGCGTGTCTCCCTCGGGTAGATGAGGATGTGGTCGGTCATGGCGGGCAGGTGGCCGCCGCAGAACGGGCAGCGGTAGGTGGCGGGCTTGCGGCTGCGCGAGCGGCGGACCGACCACCAGCGAGCCGGCGCTGCCTCCGCCATACGGCTAGGCCTCCTGGACCTGGAACAGGCTGGTGGTCCCCGGCCGGCCGCTGGGCAGCCCGGCGGTGACGCCGACCCAGCTGCCGCGCCTGACCCAGCCGAGCTCCACCACGCGCGCCACCGCGTCGGCGATCAGCTCCTCGGTGACCTCGTGGCGCTTCATCCGGGCGCCCTGCACGCCCCACATCAGCGAGCACCGGCGCACCGTCTCCCGTCCTGGGGACAGCGCGTAGATCGGGACCTCCGGCCGGTGGGCCGAGACCAGCCGGGCCGAGCGGCCCGACAGGGTGGGGATGATGAGGGCGCTGAGATCGAGCTGTCGGGCGGCGGCGCAGGCGTTGTAGGCGACGGTATAGGCGGGATCGCCGGGGTTGTCGTCCATGCTGGTGATGCGGCGGACCCGGTTCTCGTTCCAGTCCTCGTAGGGCGCCTCGCGCTCGGTGCGCTCGGCGATCGAGGCCATCATCGCCACCGCCCCGACCGGATGGTTGCCGACCGCGGTCTCCTGGGAGAGCATCAGGGCGTCGGTCCCGTCCAGGATCGCGTTGGCCACGTCCGTCACCTCAGCCCGCGTGGGACGCGAGGAGACGATCATCGCCTCGAGCATCTGGGTGGCGGTGATCGACGGCCGAGCCAGCTTGCCCGCGAGCGCCAGCACCCGCTTCTGCACCATCGGGACGTCCTCGATGCGCAGCTCGATCCCCAGGTCCCCGCGCGCCACCATCACGCAGTCCGAGGCCCGAATGATCCCCTCCGCGTTGTCAACCGCCTGGGGCTTCTCGATCTTGGCGATCAGGGGGCTGCGGGTGTGCCGGCGCACCTCGTCGACATCCTCGGGCCGCCGCACGAACGACAGGGCGACCAGGTCGACGCCGATCGACTCGCCGAAGCGGATCAGGTCGATGTCCTCCTCGGGCACCGCCGGCAGCTCGTCCAGCTCGCCGGGGATGTTGAGCCCCTGGCGCGAGGCGATCGACCCCCCGACCTCGACGGCGACGTCGATCTCGCACTCAGCTTCGCGCACCGCCTCAATCCGCAGCCGCACCGACCCGTCGGCCAGGTAGAGCTCCTCGCCGGCCGCGCCCGACGCAGCGGCCGAGGCCAGCCCCTCCCACGGGACCGAGACCCGCGAGGCGTCGCCGGGCTCCTCGCTCCCGCAGACCAGGGTCAGGCTGTCGCCGGCCTTGAGCTCGACCACGTCCTCGTGCAGGGGGCCGATCCGCAGCTTGGGGCCGGGCAGGTCCTGGAGGATGGCCACCTGCCGGCCGGCACGGTCGGCGGCGGTGTGGATTCGGGCGGCCGTGCGCGCCTTCTCCTCGCGGGTGCCGTGGGCGAAGTTCAGGCGGGCCACGTCCATCCCCGCCTCCACCATGCGCGCCAGCGTCTCGGGATCGTCGGAGGCCGGTCCGATGGTGGCGACGATCTTGGTCCGGCGCATGCCCGGCACCGTACCGCGGCGCCAGACCGGCTAGGGAGCGTCGAGATCCGGGAAGTGCTCGGCGACATGCTTGCGCAGCACGTCCCTGGTCCACGTCCGCTCCTCGCCGGACGCCATGCGATAGCGGCCCAGCAGCTCTTCCTGCCGCTCGATCGCGAGTCCCGCGATCGTCCAGCGGACCGCCAGGCGCTCGAACAGGAACTCCACCGCGCGCTGCCAGGCGTCCTCGCGCGACAGCGGCGAGCCGG
>DATFPO010000043.1:0-2098 GCA_035264745.1 Solirubrobacteraceae bacterium
CTGCCTGCGCACGCCGCCCTGGGTGCGGGAGCAGTGGGCGCGCGAGCATGGCCTGGAGGACGTCGACGGCCCGGATTACGACCGCCATCTCGACGCCGTGCTCGAGCGGATCTCGGCCACGGACGCGCACAGCGACCTAAACGGGCCCCAGCGGCGCATGCTCGCGGGCTGCGAGACGCTGGGCTGGAGCTTCAAAACGGTCGTGCGCAACACCGACTCGGAGAGCTACACGCCCGAGTCGGCGGCGTACATGGGCTTCGGCGACCAGTCGGGGGCCAAGCGGTCGGTGGACAAGACGTTCCTCAGCGACGCGGTCGCGAACGGGGCCGAGGTGCTGGTGCGCACGCACGCCGAGCGGATCCGGGTGGAGAACGGCAGGGCGGTCGGCGTCGAGGCGACGTACGACGACCGGAACGGCGGGCGCGCGAGGATCACCGTCGATTCGCCCTGCGTGGTGGTCGCCTGCGGCTCGCTGGAATCTCCGGCGCTGCTCCTGCGCTCGGGGATCGGCGGCCCCGCGGTCGGCGACCACCTGCGCCTGCACCCCTGCACGGCGACCTTCGGCATATACACCGAGGAGATGCGGGCCTGGTGGGGTGCCCCCCACGCCGGCCTGTGCGACCAGTTCGCCGATACCGGAGGGGGCTACGGCTTCCTGATCGAGGGCGCCCAGTACGCGCCCGGGATCACCGGCTCGGCCGTGCCCTGGTCGTCGGGGCGGCTCCACAAGGAGGTCATGGAGAAGGTCCGGTACGGCGCCACTTTCATCGCGCTGCTGCGCGACCACGGACACGGGCAGGTCACGATCGATCGGGCCGGTGAGGCGGTGCCCACGTACGCGGTGACCGACGAGCTGGACCTGCGCAACATGCGCCAGGGGCTCGAGGCCCAGATCCGACTCCACGCCGTCGCGGGCGCCCTGGAGGTGTACTCGCTCGGCGTCGGCCTGCCCACCTGGCGGCGGGGCGAGAACCTCGAGCCGTTCATCGCCCGCGCCCAGCGCGTGCCGATGCGGGCGGGCGGCCAGCGACTGTTCAGCGCCCACCAGATGGGCACGTGTCGCATGGGGACCGACCGCCAGACCAGCGTGGCCGGGCCGTGGGGGGAGCTCCACGACGTCAGGGGCGTATGGATCGGCGACGGCAGCGCCTTCCCCACCCCGTCGGGAACCAACCCGATGGTCAGCATCATGGCGCTCGCGCACCGCACCTCGGAGGCCATCGCCGGCTCTCGCGCGGAGGTGGCGGCGGCCCGGGCGCCCGCCGCCGCGCCCGCGCCGGTGCGGCCATGACCCGGCCGGAAGACCTCGACACAGGAGCGAGCTGACATGGCGATGCAGACTGCAGCGACCCCGCATGCCCAGCAGGCGCCGATCCTCCACGAGCGCCTCTACATCGGAGGCGACTGGGTGAAGCCCTCGGGCCCGGGGGCGATCGAGGTGCGCAACTCGACCACCGAGGAGGTGATGGGATCGATCCCCGAGGGCACCGGCGGCGATGTCGACCGGGCGGTGGCGGCGGCTCGGGAGGCGTTCGAGAGCTGGAGCCAGACCTCGAGCGACGAGCGCGCCCGGCTGCTCGAGGCCATCGCCATGGGGCTCGAGGAGCGCGCCGAGGAGATCGCGGCGCTCGTCGCTCGCGAGCTGGGGATGCCCGTCACCCAGGCGCTGTTCATCCAGGCCGGGCTGCCCCGCATGTCGTTCGCGTCGATGGTCGAGATCCTCGGGCAGACGCAGCTCGAGGAGATGGTCGGCAATTCGCTGGTGGTCCGCGAGCCGGTGGGAGTGGTCGGGGCGATCACGCCCTGGAACTACCCGCTGCACCAGATCTCGGCCAAGGTGGCCCCGGCGCTGGCGGCCGGGTGCACGGTGGTCCTCAAGCCCAGCGAGGTCACGCCGCTCAACGCCTTCATCCTGGCGGAGATCTGCCACGCCGCCGGTCTGCCACGGGGGGTGTTCAACCTGGTGACCGGAACCGGCCCGGTCGTCGGCGAGGCGATCGCCGCCCACCCCGACGTCGACATGGTCAGCTTCACCGGCTCCACCCGGGCCGGAAAGCGGGTGGCCGAGGTGGCCGCCGCCACGGTGAAGAAGGTGGCG
>DATFPO010000044.1:0-4453 GCA_035264745.1 Solirubrobacteraceae bacterium
CGGTCAGGAAGAGCGCGCCGATGTACACGGGGCCCACCGCGAAGGTGAGGCTGGTGGGGAACAGGAGCGACACCAGCACCAGAAGCGGGAAGAGGAAGGCGGCGATCTGGGCCACCGAGTTCTTGACCACCGAGACGGCGAGGTCCGACTTGCCCTTCGCGGCCAGGACGATGCCTGTGAAGTTCTCGACCGCGTTGCCGGCGATCGCCACGATCACCAGCCCCGCGAAGGCGGGCGAGATGCCGATGCGGGAGATGGCAGGGGCCAGGGCGTCGATGAACCACTCCGAGGTCACGGCGGCGCCCACCCCGCCCAGCGCGAGCATTCCCAGCGCCGGCCCGAACGTGACCGCGGGGCGGCCTCCCTCCGCCTGCCGGGGAGGGTCGTCGCTGCGCAGATACGACGACAGCCACACCGCGTAGACGACCAGCAGGCAGGTCGCCCCCACGGCGGAGATCTGGTCGGTGTGCCGGGCGGCGCGGCCGGCCGAGTGGAGCGCCAGGCCGACCACCACGATGATGAAGCTCGCCACCAGCAGCAGGGTCGCGGTGTCGTTCGGCAGCCGCTTGCGGAAGCGCATGCACCCGTCCTCGCTGTGGCGGGCACCCACCACGATGACGGCGCCCATCACCAGCAGCGCGTTGGCGAACAGCGAGCCGATGATCGACGTCTGGGCGACGACGACCTGGCCGGCGCTGAGCGCGAAGACCACGATGAAGAATTCGGGAAGGTTGCCCAGCGTGGACTGCAGGAACCCCGTGATGGCCGGGCCGAACCGGGCGCCGACCTGCTCGGTGGCGAACGAGACCAGCCAGGCCAGGCCGGCCAGGGCCAAGCCGGCGACCACGAAGACGAGCACCTCGTCCGCCCCCGTGTAGTTGAGGACCCCGGCCACGATCGCGACGGCCACCGTGCCCCCCAGCGCGAGCTTCTGCCCACCGCTCACGCGAGCCGCCTACCCGGGGCGGCCCGGCGCTACGCGGCGAGCCGGTCCGTCCGCCCAGGCGGTCGGGCAGGCCGAAGCGCCCGAAGAACCCGTCCAGCCGGCCGGGAGAGGCGCCGGCGTGGCGATGAATTCCGCGGCGCCGCGTGTGTTAGACACCAATCGCGAAGTCAACCGAGGCGCCGGCGCGCCGGCGCGGAAGGGAGTGAACATGGGACAGCCGGTGGTCCACTTCGAGGTCGTGGGCAGGGACGCCGAGGGGCTGCGCAGCTACTACGGGGAGCTGTTCGGCTGGCAGTTCGACGCGGACAACCCGATGAACTACGGAATCGTGCAGCGCGAGCAGAACGTCTCCGATGACGGCGTCGGGATCGGCGGCGGCATCGGAGCCGGGCCGGAGGGATACGAGGGGCACGTCACCTTCTACGTCGGCGTTCCTGACGTGGAGGCGGCGCTGGCCAAGGCCGAGAGCCTGGGCGGCTCGCGAATGATGGGCCCCGAGCGGGTGATGGAGCAGGTCGAGATCGGCCAGTTCCAGGACCCGGAGGGCCACGTGGTCGGCGTGGTGAAGACGTCCTGACCCAGTAGCGACCGGGCGGCGCGCGCCCGCCGCCTCGGTGGGTGGGGCGCGTCGGTCGCCCGCCGCCCGGTAGGTTCGCGCCTGCCGTGGGATCCAAGCGGGGGCGATGGGGAGTCTGGCGCGTGGCTGGGGCGCTGGCGGCGACGATCGGGTTCGCCGCGGCCACGGCGCCGCCGGTCTCGCCCGCGGCCGTGGCCCGGGCGAGCCAGGTGATCCCGCCGGGCCCCACCATCGCCCAGCCGGCGCTGCACGTCTCGGTGCTTCCCCACGGCCCCCATGTCCGCCGGCGCACCCACTTCCGGCTGTTCGCCTACGCCTACACCGGTGGCGGCCGGCGCCCGGTGGGCGGCGCGGTGGTGCGCCTGGGCGGCCGGCGAGCCGTCACCAACCGGGTCGGGCGTGCCCGCCTAACCGTCGGTTTTCGCAGCCCCGGCTTCGTACCCGTGTTGGGCACCGCGCCGGGCTATCGACCGGCGATCGGGGCACTCAAGGTGATCGGCAAGCTGCCCAGGGGTGCGGAACCCGGCGAGCGCCCCTGCATCAGCGGACGCTACGCGATCAAGAACCTGGCCGACTCGCGGGTGGAGCTGGTCAACCCGACTCCCATCCCCATCGCGCTGGGCACCCTGTGGCTGCGCCGCCCGCCCGGCGGCCTGGGCTTCTTCACCGGGCGCCTGCCCAACACCGAGCGGCAGGTCTACACGATGCTCGTGCGCCTGGTCTCCATTCAGCTCGAGGCCGACCGCGACATCCATCTGGTGGTGGCCGAGCCCGGCCACCCCCGGCGGACGATGATCACCGAGCTGCCGAGCCCGCACTGCTTCTCGGTGGGCGCATCGCCCTATCGCGCGGCCATGATCCACGCGCGTCGGGCTCTCACCCGGGCCTGCGGGGCGGTCGGACGTCGCCAGCGGCGTGTCGTGGGCACCGCGGTGGTGACCGGGGTGGGGTTCTGGGACAGCCGCCACGGGCAGTACGGGGTGGCGCGCAACGGGATCGAGCTTCACCCGCTGCTCGACCTCCAGGCCAGCGGCTGCCGCCGAGCCCGGCGCTGAGCGCTCACGGCAGGCGGACGCCGCCCTCCTCGGTGAGCGACCAGCGCGGGTTGTGGGCGATCTCCCAGGGATGGCCCTCGGGATCGACGAACGCCGAGCTGTAGCCGCCCCAGAAGGTCGGCGCCGGCTCGCGGGCGATCACGGCCCCGGCCGCCCTGGCCTCCTCGGTGACGCGGTCCACCTCCTCGGAAGAGGCGAGGTTGAGCGCGAGCGTGACGCCGCCCCATCCGGGGCTGTCCTGCACGCCGCTGTCCTCGGCCAGCTGGGCGCGGTCCCACAGCGCCAGGACCATGTCGCCGGCCTGGAAGAACACGACGTCATCGCCGGGGGCGGCGCCGGTCCGCCAGCCCAGCGACTCGTAGAAGCGGCGGGCGCGCTCGAGGTCGCGCACGCCCAGGGTGATGAGGCTGACTCGCTGTCGCATGGCCGAAGCATGCCGCGAATGCCGACACGGCGCGGGCTGCCGTCGGCCGGGTACGGTTGGGCGGTGAACCGGCCCCCACTGGCGCTGGTCGAGTTCCCGGCCGACGACACCGAGCGCGCTCGCCGCTTCTGGGCCGGCCTGCTCGACCTCGAGCTCGAGCCCCGAGCCGACGAGGAGGGGCAGGGATGGCAGACGCGCTCCGGCCCGGCCGCGGTCGGGCTCCACGCCCGCGGGCGCGGGCCGGGGGACTCGTTCTCTCTGCCCTACTTCGCGGTCGACGATATGGCGACGGCCCTGGTGCGGGTGCGCGAGCTGGGGGGCACGGTGGTGCATCCGGGCGGTGCCTGGGCGGTCTGCAAGGACAGCGAGGGGAGCCCGTTCGGGCTGGCCGCGCGCCCGCGCTCCGACGGCTAGGCGCCGAGCCGGCCGCGCAGGGCGGCCCACAGGCTGGCGATCGCGAACGCCCCGGCGGCGACCAGCACGATCGCGCCGCCCGGAGCCAGGTCGGCGTAGTAGGCCAGCGTCAGCCCGGCGAACACCGAGACGACACCGATGGCGATCGACAGCAACATGGTCGAGCGCACGCTCCAGGCCACCCTCTCGGCGGCGATGACCGGCAGCACCATGAGGGCGGCGATCAGCAGGATGCCGACGATCCGCATGGACAGCGCGATGGTCACGCCCGCGAGTCCGGCCAGGAGGACGTTGAGCGAGGCCACCGGGATGCCGCCGACCCGTGCGGCCTCCTCGTCGAGGGCGACCGCGACCAGCGCCCGGAACAGCAGGGCGACCAGGGCCAGCCCGATCACGCCCAGCAGCCCGATCAGCGCCACGTCGCCGGGCGTGACGGTGAGGATCGAGCCGAACAGGAAGGCGAACAGGTTGGCGTTCAGCGCGCCGGCGGCGGACACCATCACCACGCCGGCGGCGATCCCGGTGTAGAACAGCAGCGCCAGCGCCTGGTCGCCGGCGGCGCGGCGCCGGCTGCGCAGCGCCTCGATACCCACGGCGCCCCCGACCGAGGCCACCAGCGCGGTGGCCACAGGGGAGATGCCCAGCAGGTAGCCCGCGGCCACGCCGGCGAACGCGACGTGCCCGATCCCGTCCCCGATCAGGCTCATCCGCCGCTGCACCAGGAAGAACCCGACGACCGGGGCGAGCACGCCGACGATGGCGCCGGTGGCGAAGGCCAGCCGCATGAAGTCGGCGCTAAGGATGGACATGGGAGGGGTCGTGCCAGGTGCCGGGGAGCGCGGCCGGATCGCCGTCGAACACGACACCGCCGCGGACCAGCACCAGACGCTGGACGTAGCCCTCGACCGCCCCGAACTCGTGGGAGACGAACAGGATGGTCACGCCCAGCTCGCGGTGCAGCCGGTCGAGCAGCGAGGCCAGCGACTCCTGGGCGTCGACGTCCACGCCCGCGGTCGGCTCGTCCAGGACCAGGAGCT
>DATFPO010000045.1:0-2885 GCA_035264745.1 Solirubrobacteraceae bacterium
GCGCCGGTGAGCACCAGCACGCGGGCCGCGTCGTCGGCGGCGAAGCGCCGGTAGGCGGCGCCGAGCGCGTCGGCGGTCGGCCCGTCCACCGCGTTGCGCCGCTCCTCGCGGTCGATGGTCACGACCGCCACGGAGCCGGCGCGCTCGTAGCCGACCGGGGGCGTCACGCGCCCCGACCCGGCTCGCCGGCGGCTACCAGCCGCCGCGCCACTCGGGCCTGGAGCGGCGGGCCCGCTCCGCCTTCCGATGCTGTTCCTTGCGCTTCTCCAGCCGCCACTGGATGGCGCTCATCAGCGCCACGAACAGCGGGAAGAAGGCGATCAGCACGAACCCGGCCCCCGTGACCACCTTGTCGTCGGTCTCGCCCCATAGGCCCTGGCCCTCGTCGCCGGCCAGCGCCGCGGGCGCCGTCAGGGCGAGGACGAGGCAGGAGGCGACCAACCACACCGCGAGTCGACGCACGCCCGGAAGCCTAACGCTCAGGCCTCGAAGCGAAGCTCGAGCCGCCCGAGCCGGCCCAGGTCGAGGGCCACGGAGTCGCCCGGGGCCACCGGCAGGCCCGGGGTCAGCGATCCCGCGATGATCCGGTCGCCGGCCACCAGGCGCTCGCCGCAGGCGGCCAGCGTCCCTGCGATCACCGTCACGACGTCGCCCAGATCACCGGCGGCGGAAGCCGCCTCGAGCCGGTGCGCCTCGGCGCCGTTGACCGCGACCACCGCCTCGACGCCGTCCAGCGACGAGTCGCCCGACTCGCCCAGCGCCACCGCCCGGTGGAACACGTTGTCCGCCACGATGGCCTCGAGGTCGTCGAAGGGCCGGTCGACGTCGACCACCTCGATGGCCGGCGCCAGGCCCTTGATCGCGCCCCGTGCGGCCTCCGGCCCCACGTCGCCCTCCACGTCCCGCGCGATCTCGATGGCGATCTCCGGCTCGGCGGCGGCGTTGGTCGCGCCGGCCAGGGAGTGCGGATGGCCCGGCTCCGCCAGGGCGGCGGTGGTCAAGTGGCCGACGACCGGGCGGTCGAGCCCCAGCCTGCGCTGCACCGATTCGACGTTCAGCCCGATCTTCCAGCCGAGCGGCGCGGCGCCCTCCTCGAGGCGCTCGCGGCGGGCGCGCAGCTGCCGACGCATGCCCGCGACGACTCTCGGATCGATGTCCATGACGCCAGCTTGCCAGGCGGTTCGGCGGCGCGGTCGACCGCTAAGGTCGGTCCCTAATCATGCGTGAGTCGGAATTCCGAGCGTTGCTCGAGGTGGATGACCGCCACTGGTGGTACCGCGGCCGCCGGCGGGTGCTGGCCGCCCAGCTCGACCGCTTGGCGGTGCCTCGCGGGGCGGCGATCCTCGACGCCGGGTGCGGGTCGGGGCGGACCATGGACGAGCTGTCGCGGCTGGGCCCGGTGTCCGGGTTCGACCTCAACCCGGTCGGGGTCGAGGCGGCACGGCTGCGCGGCCATGCCGACGTCCGGGCCGCCGCCGTGGAGGACATACCGCACGATGACGGCTCCTTCGAGCTGATCACCTGCCTGGACGTCCTCGAGCACACCCCCGACGACGTGCGCTCGCTGCGGGAGCTGCGCCGGGTGGCCCGCCCGGGCGGCGTGCTGGTGGCCACGGTGCCCGCCTATCAGTCGCTGTGGTCCGACCACGACGAGGCCAACCACCACTACCGCCGGTACCGGCGATCCAGCCTGCGCCGGGCCGCGGCGGCCGCCGGCTGGGACCCCGTGTCGTTCACCTACTTCAACTCGATCCTGCTGCCGCCCGCCGCCGCCCTGCGCCTGGCCCAGCGGACGACGCGTCACCGTCGCCAGGCGCCGCCCCACTCGCAGCTGCACCTGACCCCGCATCGCATCGACCGGCTGCTCGAGGCGCCCATGCGCCTCGAGGCCGCGCTGATCCGGCTCGGGATCCGGCTCCCGGCCGGGCTGTCGCTGCTGGCGGTGCTGCGCAACCCGGTGGGCGGCGGCCAGGGGGACGCCCGTCCGGGCGCCGGCGAGCGCCTTCCCGACCCGGCCGCCAGCTCCCTCTAGAGTGGCCCCGAGGTGAAGCACGTCCGCAACATCGCGATCATCCTGGCGCTGGCCGGGGTGGTGTACGCGGCCCCGGCCGCCGGCGCCGCGGTGAATCTGCTGTCCTGGCTGCTGGGTGTCTTTTTCCTCGGGGTGCTCGCCTGGTTCGTGATGGTGATGTACCGCCACTACCGGGCCGAGATCTTTTCCCTGGGGGACGGGATGCGGGCGCTGCTGTACGCCTCGATCGGGCTGGTGGTCCTCACCGTCACCGCCACCCCCCGGCTCTGGGCCACCGGGCCCGGCACGGCGGTGTGGTTCGCGCTGCTGGCGGTCGCCTCGTGCGGAGCGTTCGTCGCCTGGCGCTCCTACCAGCGCTACTGACCTGACCGGCCGCGCGCCAGTTCCTGCGCCGAGTCGTTACCCGCGCGCCTAGTCCCGTGTAGGCGCCGGCGGCGACGCTGGCGCGAATGAGGCGGGGCGTCAGCGGCCAGGGGGGACAGGCGGCGGTCGAGCTGGTCGGCGTGCTGCCCTTCGTGGCGCTGCTGGCCATGCTGCTGTGGCAGCTGGTCGTCGCCGGGCAGGCGGCATGGCTGGCCGGCTCGGCGGCGCGCGCGGCTGCCCGTGCCAACGCGGTCGAAGGGGATGCCGCGGCCGCCGCTCGCGCCGTGCTGCCCGAGCGGCTCGAGCGAGGGCTGCGGGTGCGCACGTCGCCGGACGGGGGCGTGACCGTCACGCTGGCGGTCCCCTCGGTGGTGGGCGACGTCGCCCTCGCCTCGATCGACGGCCGCGCCAGGTTCGAGCCCCAGGGCGGATGAGCGACCAGCGCGGGCAGTCGACCGTCGAGGTGGTCGCCCTACTGCCGGTCCTGGCG